>JACRAM010000071.1 GCA_016213405.1 Bacteroidota bacterium | reverse complement strand
CATTTCAACAAAATTTTGAAGAATATATTTTGGTGAATAAACAAGTGCTTCTTTTTCTTTTAGTTTTTTAAGGACATATTTTTGTTCTTGTTTAAAGGTCATTGTCAAATTTACTAATTCCAATAAGGTGATACATGCCTAGATTTAAAAGTGGTGTAGATTTTTCATCATCAGTTTTCGTTCATATTTAATAGTTGTTATTTGGTTTATGTCGGATGGTAATTAATACAGGCTGTGAATGAATTAAAATCGTATGTGTAGTAATTATGATTTTACGTGCATGAATTAATAGCTGACGGATTTGAATTATGATTTGTCGTATTTGAATTACTATCGGTTGTATTGTAATCATAATTTGACGTGTATGAATTACAACAGGTAGTGCAGTAGTTATGATTTGATGCATATGAATTAATACGGTGCGCATCATAATTATGATTTGCCGTGCATGAATTAATATCCTGCGCATCTGATTGAAGAGGGTATGTGTTTCACCTGTTTTCATAAATAGAAAACGAACAGGCGACAGAATATTGTATAGAGAAAACCACATTTAGACGAAAGCCCCTATGGGAGTGGCGGAATTGAAGAAAAGGGCGATGGAATAGAGAAACTTTTAGACAAGATTTTTTTTACATTCATCTTTTTCTTACTATTGCCATTGCAAAAACCCCCTGATGTCCAGAATTTATTTTTTTCTTTTTTGTTTTGCATTAGCGCTGCCTTCTTTTAGCCAGGGCAAAAGCGACATTCAACAAGCTTCTTACTACATGTTCCGCAATTCGGATTCGGCATTTTATTTTTCTGATAAGGCGATCAAAGAAGCAAAAGATTCTTCGGATTATTACTACGGAAAATTTTTTCTCGGACAGTGTGTTTTCTGGCAGGGGCATATCGACAGCAGTATTATGTATTACACTTCGGCAGAAAAATTTTTTTCCCGCACGAAAGATTCGCTCAAACTCTTGGAAATTTATTCCGAAAAAGGAAACGCGCTGAAAGTTATTTCGCAATATGATAAGTCGTATGATTATTTAATGCAAGCGCTGGAAATTGCAGAATCGGTGGATTCGCTTCGGTGGCATGCCGTTCTTGATATTTATTTGGCGGAACACGCGCGCGCGATGGGCGATAAAGCAAACGCGTTTATGTTTATTGACCGTGCTTTTAACGTTAACAACATCCGCCCGCTCTCAGGCGATGACCTTGCTGAACTTTATCACCGCAAAGCCGCCATTGAGCATCAGTTTGGCAGCGCTGCAACTGCCGAGGAATATTCACTGAAAAGTTTAAAGGTAAGCGAGGCAACGGGCAATCTTCACCAGCAGGCAACTTCTTACAATGAACTGGGGTTTTATTATGCAAATCACCGAACAGCAGATGTTAAAGAGCGCGATAAGCCACTGCGCTATTATTCAAAGGCGGAAGCGTTATGGAGGAAACTGAATTTTAAAAGATACTATATATGGGTATGGAGAAATATTTCCAGAGAGTATGGCAATGATAAACAGTATGCTCAGTCCAACCGTTTGCTGAAAGATATTCTTGCCGTATCGGAACCCAATCACTGGGATGAAGTCACTTCAGATATTGCTCTGCAGGCGGCAGAAAATTTTGAAGTTCTCAAAAATGCCGACAGCGCTTTGTTCTACTACAAAAAATATATTTCCTCCCGCGAAAATACAGAAGCCCGGTTCAAGAGCAAGGAATTCCAGGATATTCTTGTGAAATATGCCACGCTTCAGAAAGAACAAATGCTGAAGAAGCAAGAGGAAGAAACTTCTCTTGCAAAACAGGAAATAGAAAAAACCGCAGAACAAAGAAATTCCATTCTTCTCCTGCTCGCCATGCTGCTGGTATTATTCATCGTGATTGCTTATTTAACTATTATATTAAGAAGAAAAAATTCTTTGCTGGTGGAAAGAAGCATGAAGATAGAATCCATCAACAAGCAATTGCAATCCGAACTGAACCATAAAAATATTCTCTTTGCTGAACTGCATCATCGTGTTAAAAATAACCTTGCGGTTCTTTCCGGCTTGGTCAGTCTGCAAAAAGATGCTGTGCAGGATGAATCGGTAAAAGAAATTCTGCAGGACACGCAGAACCGGATTTATTCCATCGCCATGATTCATCGGGGCTTGTACAGCCTGAATGACTCTGATAATATTTATTTTGACAAGTACATAAAAGAACTTTCTGCCTCGCTGATAAAAACGTATAAACTCCAGGCGGATAAGATAGAGTGTCAGGTCAATTTTCCGGATGTTCCTGTAAACATAAACAAGGCGGTTCCGCTGGCGCTTATCATTAATGAACTTTTATCTAACTCTCTGAAACACGTATTTCAAAATTCAGAAAAGGGCATGATGGGAATCAACGGGCGTTTTGAAAATGGGTTTCTGCATCTTTCTGTTTTCGATGACGGACCGGGTTTTTCAGCAGACTTTAATAACTTGCCATCTGCTTCTTTAGGGCTGCATCTTGTAAAAATATTATCTGAACAACTGGATGCCCATTTTCATTATCAATACCATCCCGGGAAAAGTGAATTCACTTTCTTGATTCCGGTGAAGAAATAAAAGAGAAACTCATCCCACCAGTATCGCCAGTTGCAGCAGCAGATTGGCTACTTTCAAACTCTGAGATTCCATAACGGATTTGTTGAGGTCGAATTTCAGCGCATCATCATCGTCCACTACAAAACTGATAGCCGCACCTTTTTTGGCAAGTCCTTCCCGCTCTCCGACAATCAGTATGGGCTTTGTTTTTGTTTTTTCAAATATAGATTTCAGCATAGAGCTTTTTGAAGAAGGAATATAAACCATATTGCAGGAAAGCGCGTCTTCAGAAGTTAAAATTATTTTCACAACTATTTTTCTTCCCTTCGCTTTTTTGTTTTCAGAAAGAGTTGTCAACTCCTGCTTGATAGGAGAATCGCCCACCACGCCAATTACAAAATCTCCTTCCGTATTGGGCCACTCAATATACTTCATAAAGTTGTAGAGGAACAACGTGTAGGCTTTGTAATCAGCATCCTGAGAAAATACACGCTCCGTTTTCCCCATGAAAATCATGAGAAACAATCCTGATGCGAGAATGTATTTTACCAGTATGTTCATTTTTCTTTTTTCATTTTCTTAGCCTTCACTTCGTAAATAATTTTCACAATTATTTCTCTTGAAGGTCCTGGCAACGGAGCATGGTATCCGTTATAGGGCTGAATGAAAGTATATTTTGAATCAAGAATATCATAACAACCGATTCCAATCGTCAAACCTTTTACATAATTTGCAGTATTGACAAAAAGATTCGCGAGCAGGAGAGAAGGAAATTTTTCCGCAACAGAATATCCTGCCGTATCAACGCCTGTGTATCCGTACCGCTCACCGATGTAGGATAGAGTAGGGCTGATGCTGAAATATTTTCCCGCCTTAATGGAAGCGTTTAGGTTTGCTTTGTGAGTCGGAAAAGCAAGGAGCATGGATTCGTTACCGGGAATTTTATAGTCAGCTATTTTTTCTTTTCCTGCCACGGTATAATTTGAATAATTAAAAATGAAATATCCCCACTTGTCACGCATGCGGTATTCCACTTCCACGCCTCTGCTTCCCGCTCCGCCAAAATTTCTGTAGTTATCTGTTTTGAGCGAATCATCATAGTAATAAACAATCGGGTCTTTGGTGATGATGTCAAAAAAATTTGCTGTGAGAAGTGATTTGCGCGTGATCTGGTAGCCCGCCTCCAGTTCCATTACCTGCGTGAGTTCAGGTTTCATTCCTGTGGAATCTTTGAGATTTATATTTTCTATGGAGGGCGCACGGAATGCATTGCTGTAAAGCGCTTTGAAGTGAAACTTCTTAAACTTCTTTGTGAAGCCAACGCGTGGTACAAACGCTGAGCCGTATTCGCTGTGAATGTCATAGCGGGCGCCAAGAATGAAATTCACAAAGCGCGTTTTCGCGAGCGCCTGCAGAAAACAGGCCTGGTTGAAATAACTTACTTCTTTTTTTCCGTTGGAAAAAAAACTGCTGTCCACCTGATCAACCGCACGGTCTTTATAGACTTCTGCACCTGCCACAAAATTTATTTTCCGCGTGAGATTGTAAGACGCAGTTATGTTTCCTGAATAACGCTGTGTTGCCTTGCTGTAATCCTGAATGATGGTGTCAAAATCTGAAAGAGTTTGCCAGGGCGTCTGGCTTTTGATATTTATTTTCGGAGTGAGGGTCAGATTTTTTTTCTTTCCGAGAATAGCAGCGTATTTTATTTCTGTGAAATGGGATTTAAAATTCAACGGGTATGCAACGGGTTCATTTTTATCGTATGAATCGCGTGTGGTTGTCTGATACAAATCCATTATCCATCGCGCGCTGAAACCTTTGAAAGACATTCCAACATTTATATTGGTAGAATTTAGATTTGAATTACCCGCCATGTTATAACTGCTTGAGTCGAAATCAGAAAAATTCTGGTCGCTGCGGTTAGCGTTTCCGAAAAATGCACCCAAAGAAAATTGAAAATCTTTTTTTTGCTTTCCTGCAGAGAGATTAAAATTTCTTCTTCCCATGGCGCTTTCCATCTGCCCGTAGGTTCCGGCAAGCACAACTCCAGAAAAATCACTTGCGGTTTTAGTGATGATGTTGATAACCCCATATTCAGCAAAGCCTCCGTAAATCGCAGAGCCGGGTCCGCGAATCACTTCAATCTTTTTTATCTGTTCAATGGCAAAATGATTTCCGAATTGATTGGTGGCGAATAAAAGTTCGTTCATTTCCTGTCCGTCAACAAGCACAAGCATTTTTCCTTCATGCGCCCAGAGTCCGCGTGTGCCGATGCCTACCACACCTTCCACGTCCACTCCGAAATCAATTCCTGGAACAAGGCGAAGAATATCAATCAAATCCCGCGCACCTGAGTTTCGGATCTCTTCCTGTGTAATCAATGTAACGATGCCAGGTGATTCTCTTGCAGTGAGCGGGCGTTTTGACGCGGCAAGAATCAGTGAGTTGATTAATTCTTCCAACTCAGATGGAACCCCGTGCGCTTTCATAGACATCAACTGCTCCAGCGACATTTCAAAATAATCGAAAGTATCTTTTGAAAAAATTATGTTCTGGGAAAAATTCTTTTCGAAGAAGAGAAAAAGAAAAAGTATCGGGAGAAGGCGTTTCATATTGTGAAGAGAATCAAAAGTAAAAATTATCCGGTGATTCTCATCCCATCCGATAAATCAAAATCAACAGTGAAGAGTTGAAAATTTAATTATGCCCGTTTCCTGTAATTCAAAATAGCCCATGTGTTCACCACGATGGCGAAGATGAAAATGATAAACAGATTATGTTGTATGTCGTGAAATCCGCTTCCTTTCAGTACCACCATCCGCATCACTTCAATAAAATAGCTGAGTGGATTGAACCACGTAATCACCTGCGCCCATTCAGGCATACTTTCAATAGGCGTGAAAAGTCCGCTGAGCAAATTAAAAATCATGATAAAGAAAAATGAAAGCGACATGGCTTGCTGCTGTGTGTCAGAATACGTGGAAATCAACAAACCCATTCCGAGCACTGCGAGAAGATAAACAGAAAGAAAGCCATACAGCAATCCAACGCTTCCCACCGGGACAATACCGTAAACAAATCTTGCAATCGTCAGCCCAACCGTGAAGACGAACATTCCGATGATCCAGAAAGGAATTAATTTTCCGAGAATAAAATGATATTTTTTTACAGGTGAAACATTGATTTGTTCAATGGTGCCGATTTCTTTTTCACGAACGATATTCAGCGCACACATGATTGCTCCCAACATAGTAACAAGAAAAACTAAAATACCCGGCACCATAAAAAATTTATAGTTCAGCAGAGGATTAAACCAATTCGTGGAAATAATCTCAATGACCGGCATGGGAGAAAATCGTTGCTGCTTTATCCATTGTGATCGTATTTCAGAATTGTAATCATTGATAATGCTGCTGAGATAAACGGTTCCCACCAGCGCTTTCACTCCATTGATGGCGTTTACAGCCATGAAAATTTTCTGCTGATTTTCGCGAACTAAATTTTTTTCAAAGTTGGCCGGAATTTCCAAAACAATATCCGCTTTTTCCTGCTCAATAAGATTGTAGCCCTCTTTGAAGGAAGCGCAATATTCAGCTGGCTTGAAATATCCTGAAGAAAAAATCTTTGATTCAAATTTTTCAGAATAAGTGGAATGGTCGTTGTCAATAATTGCCAGTGAAATATTTTTCACTTCATAGTTGGCTGCCCAAGGCAAAACCAATAGTTGAATGGTTGGAGCAAGAAGGATCTGCCCTAGCAAAGTTTTGTTGCGGAATATCTGGAGAAATTCTTTCTGCAGTAAAAAAAACAGGGTCCTCACGCTAATCGGATTTTAAATTTCTTCAAGCTGATTGTCAGAAAAAGTAAAGTCATTCCCACAAGAATCAAAGTTTCTTTCCAGATGGTTGTAAAACCGGCACCTTTTATCATAATAGCTTTTACGATGATGAAAAACCATTTGCTGGGCACCACGTTCGAAATAATCTGCAGCGGCATTGGCATATTTTCAATCGGGAACATAAATCCGCTGAGTAAAAGAGTGGGAAGCATGGTTGCCATCATAGAACCGAACATGGCGGTTTGCTGCGATTGTGCGGAAATAGAAATAAGCAGACCAATGGAAAGTCCTGTGACGATGAACAGCAGACTTTCTCCATAAAGAAGAAAAATATTTCCCTGAATTGGCAAATGAAGCGCGTATACACTAAGAAGAAGAATGGATGTTACATTAAAAAAAGAAATCAAAAGATAAGGAATGAATTTTGCAAAGATCACCATGATGGGCTTGAATGGCGATACCAAAAGGATTTCCATTGTGCCGAGCTCTTTTTCTTTTACAATAGAAATAGAAGTCATCATTACGCACACGAGCAGCATGATCATCGCCATAATGCCTGGAATAAATGTGTGTTCGCCTTTGAGTTCGGGGTTGTAAAGCATTCGTATTTCAGGAACAATGCTCATAGGGATAATTGCATGTTTCACCAGTTCGCGCTGATAGTCTAGCATAATTGCCGAGAGATAATTTGTGAGTGTGTTGGCTGTATTCATGTCGGATGCATCGGCAATGATTTGGATTTGTGCTTTATGGAGATGAAACAAATCGTTACTGAAATTTTCTGGAAAGATGACAGCGAGTTTAATTTTTCCTTCCTTGAATTTATCTTCGATTTCTCTATGGCTCATCAATGATTTTTCAATATCGAAATACTTGCTGGCTTCAATCTTATCTGTGATTTGTGTGGTAGTTATATCTTTAGAATAATCCATCACCACAATTTTTGCGTTTTTGATTTCATTGGTGAGTGCGAAACCGAACAATATAATCTGCGCAATCGGTAAACCGAAAAGCATGAGCAACGTTTTCCGGTCGCGGAACACATGATAAAACTCTTTTCTTATGAAAATTAATAACTGTTTCATTAATCACTTTTTCGTTTTGCTTCGCGAGCAAGCCCGTGAAAAACTTCATCCATTGAATTAGCGGAAAATTGTTTTTTCAGATTATGTGGCGTATCCAGTGCTTTTATTACCCCATCCACCATAATTGAAACGCGGTTACAATATTCCGATTCATCCATGTAATGCGTAGTGACAAAAATTGTCATGCCTTTATCTGCCGCTGCGAAAATCAGATCCCAAAACTGTCTTCGTGTAACGGGATCAACACCACTGGTGGGTTCATCCATGAAAACAATTTTCGGTTGATGAACGATGGCGACAGAAAAAGATAATTTCTGTTTCCATCCAAGCGGAAGCTCACGTACTAATTTTTTTGCGGATTGTTGCAATCCTAATTGTTCAATCAATCCTTCGCTCTTTTCTTTAATTTGTTTGTTCGACAATCCATAAATACCTGCGTAAAAACGAATGTTCTCCATCACGGTCAAATCTTCATACAGCGAAAATTTCTGACTCATGTAGCCGATATTTTTTTTAATGTCATCTGTTTGTTTAAATACATTGAAACCCGCAACGGTTGCTTTCCCTGATGTGGGGATGGAAAGTCCGCAAAGCATTCTCATTGCGGTGGTTTTTCCCGCACCGTTCGCACCGAGGAATCCAAAAATTTCTCCTGCATAAACTTCAAATGTAAGTTCATTCGCAGCGATGAAATCTCCAAAGCGTTTGGTGAGTTTTTCCGTTTTAATAACTGCTTCTCTCATTTTAATTCTTCAGCAATTTAATAAAGCAATCTTCAATTGTTGGTACCGCTTTTTTTATTTCAACAGTTGGGTGTCCTTTATTTTTTAGATAGTCCAGAATTTCATTTTTGTAATTTTTTTCTTCCTCTCTAAAAGCAAGGTGATGATATTCTCCAAACGCAAAACAAGTAAGTGTGTTCTCGTATTCGCGCAGATCGAGAAGGAGTTTATACATTGCTTCAGATTTTATCGCGAACAAATTCCCTTCGTATGAATTCACAATTTTTTCAGGAGTGTTTATCGATAAAATTTTTCCTGCTTGCATTAATGCAATTCTATCACACAAAGTTGCTTCATCCATATAAGGAGTAGAAACAAGAATCGTAATTCCTTGTTCTTTCAGCCGCTTCAGCATTTCCCAGAATTCTTTTCGAGAAACTGCGTCAACACCTGTGGTGGGTTCGTCTAAAAATAAAACGGATGGTTTGTGAATGAGTGCGCAGCTCAGCGCGAGTTTTTGTTTCATGCCACCGGAAAGTTTCCCGGATCTGCGGTTTTTGAATGGCTCTATCTGTATATAAATATCTTTTATCAAATCATAATTCTCCTCAATCGTTGTATCAAACACTGTAGCGAAAAAATTCAAATTCTCTTCCACTGTCAGATCCTGATAGAGAGAAAATTTTCCGGGCATATAGCCAACTCTTCCCCGAATTGTTTTGTAGTCTTTTACAATATCAAAACCGTCAACTGTTGCTGAGCCGCCATCGGGAAGAAGAAGTGTAGTGAGCATTCTGAAAATACTGGTCTTGCCTGCGCCATCTGGACCAATCAATCCGAACAATTCTCCTTTCTCAACTGAAAAGGAAATAGTGTCTACAGCAAGAACTTGACCTTTGTTGTAGGTTTTGGTAAGGTTATTTAATTCAACAGAAGCCATAGCCACTAATTACACTAATTGACACTAATTATTTGTTTCGTGTGAATTCGTGAAATTCGTGTTTAGAATTTCACTTCACCATACATTCCGATTTTCAGCGAGCCATCATTCGCGGTTTTAATTTTCACAGCGTAAACCAGATTCGCCCGCTCTTCTTTTGTTTGAATTGTTTTTGGCGTGAACTCTGCTTTGTCGCTAATCCAGACGATGGTACCTTCGTGTTCCGAATATTCCTTCTCATTTTTGTCTATGAGAACTTTCACTTTTTGATCGAGTTTTATTTGTGATAATTGTGTGCCTGTGACATATGCTCTAAGCAGGAGTGAAGAAATATCAGCAATTTTGTAGAGTGGTTTTCCCGCAGCGGCAATCTCGCTTTGCTCTGTATATTTTGCCAGCACTGTTCCGTTCACAGGGTTTACAAGTTTGCATTTTGTAAGCTGATCATTTATTTGTTCGATTTGAATTTGCAGAGGAGAAGTTTGTTCGGTAATGCTTCCGGAAGTAATTCCAAGTGTGGATGTTTGTGCTTCAATTTGTTTTTTCAGAACTTCAATCTGCGCGTTGATGTCATCCAGTTGTTTTTGTGTGCCTGCGTTCGCCTGAATAAGATTGGCGAAACGTTTTTGCTCATGCTCTGCGTTTTTCAATTGTTCCTGAAGAACGGCAAGTTGTTTTTCAGAATCAGGTCTTCCGCTCAGCACCGCTTTGATTTGCGCGTCTAACTGTTTTTTCTTCAGGAACAATTGCGTGCTGTCAACGTAGCCGATGATTTGTCCGGCTTTCAGTTCTTGCCCTTCTTCCACAGAAAATTGTTTTAGCATTCCTGTTGCTTCAGAGGAAATAATAGTTTCTTCCGCTTCAAAGGAACCCGAAGCGTCAAATTTATTTTTCTCGTTGTTGCAGGAAAAAATTCCCGTCAGAAGAAGAAGGAGAAATAATTTTTTCATCGTATTATAATTTTTGTAAACAATTATTAATTCTGTATTACTTCCATTTTTTGTTTTGAATTTGAAATAATTCGTTTGGTTTTTTCTTTCGTTCTTGCAGCGATCAGGTACATTACAGGTACAAGAATCAGTGTGATGAAAGTGGCAAACCCTAAACCAAAAATAATAGTCCAGGATAAAGGTCCCCAGAACGCAACACTGTCACCGCCAAAATAAATATGTGGATTCAGCTCGGTGAACATCGTTACAAAGTCAATATTGAAACCAATGGCAAGAGGAATCATTCCGAGAATAGTAGCAGTGGCTGTCAGCAGCACAGGAGTCATTCTGATTCTTCCGCCTTCCACAACGGCTTCGCGTAAAGGCATTCCGCGCTCCATCAGGTTGTCCGTGAATTCGACCAGTAAAATTCCATTCCGCACTACGATCCCAGCGAGGGCGACAATTCCTATTCCTGTCATCACAATAGACATATCCATATTGAAAATGGCAAGTCCGAGCAGCACGCCAATAATACTTAAAATAATTTCGGAAAGTATGATGAGCGTTTTGCTGAAGGAATTGAATTGCAGAACAAGTATCATCAGAATAATAAAACAGGAAATCATCAGCGAACGCCCCAGAAACGAAGCGGCTTCTTTTTGTTCTTCTTTTTCTCCGGTTAAAACGGCTGCAGTTCCTTCAGGAGTTTTGAAATCTTTCATTGCTGATTGCACACTTGCCATGACTTTATTTGCATTAAAACCAGAGAGCACATTGGAAGAAAGCGTAATGACTCTTTTCTGATTTTTTCTTTTTATCCCTCCGTAAGTGCTGGTATAATCAACTTCGGCAAAAGCAGATAAAGGAACCTGACGAATGGCTCCTCCCATATTCATATCGCGGTACGTGATCTTTAAATTTCTCAACTCATCAATATTGTTTCGCTGCGATTCATTATAGCGAAGCATGATCGGGTAATCATCATTTGCATCTTTAAATCTGGAAACTTCTTTTCCGTAAACTGCATTTCTAATTTCCATTCCGATTTGTGCCGTTGATATTCCTTCACGGTTAGCTCTCTCTCGATTAATATTGATTTTTATTTCCGGTTTATTTAATTGCAGATCTGATTTAATTTCTTCCACTCCTGGAATCTGGAGAGAATCCAGCAATCTTTTTAACGATTGAGAAGAAGCAATGAGGTCTTCAAACTTATCTCCGCTTACTTCAATATTAATTGGCTTTTGCGTTGGAGGCCCGTTCTGTTCCTGGTCCACTGCCATTTCCACGCCCGGAAGTCCTTTCACTTCTTCTCGTATTTTTTCCAAATAAGTTCTCGTGGAAACACTGTTTCTCTTTCCGTATTCCACAAAAGCAACTCCTATTTTAGCTTTGTTTGAATAAATACCGCGGTCATCGCGAGATTCGGAAGCTCCTACTGCAACATTCGTAATCACAGATTCCACGATCGGATTATTTTCTCCAATGACTTTGTAAATTCTGTTTTCCAGAATTTTTGCAATAGAGTCGGTAGTTGCAGATTTTGTTCCAACAGGAAGCGTGGCATACACATACACAAAATTTGGTTCTCCTTTAGGAAAGAAAACGATTTTGGGATTGCGCATGGCAGTTATCATTACGGAAACAATAAGTAATGCGATTGTCCCTACTAGTATTTGGTAAGGACGATTCAATGCCCAGTTCAGAAACCGAGCATAAAAATTTTGAAAAGAGGGCCATGCTTTTGTCTGAAAATTTTTCACCCAGTTTTCAATGAAGAAACGGTAGAGCAAATTCAGAATGAGCAAAAGCAAAACAAAATTTCCCATTCCAATATTTTTGGCGAGATAAAAAAGCGTTGCAAGCGATAAAAATATTATTGTAGTGATTTTTGCTCCTTTCGTCCATTTAGATTTGAACCCTGCCACATTTCCATTTGGTGAGGGAAGGTGAGGTTTCATAAAAGTAATTGCAAAAACAGGATTGATAATATAGGCAACCACCAACGAAGCGCTGAGAGTGATGATCATGGTTACGGGCATGTAGTGCATAAACTTTCCGATGGTACCTCCCCAGAATGCAAGAGGAAAAAAGGGCGCAAGCGTAGTTATCGTTCCTGATAACACAGGAAGAAAAACTTCGCCTGCTGCTTGTTTGGCTGCAGTTATAATATTTTTTTTTCCGTTATCAAATACGCGGTGCGTGTTTTCAATGATCACAATGGCATCGTCCACCACAATTCCCAAACCGAGCAGAAATGCGAAGAGAACAATCATGTTCATTGTGAAACCAATTCCAGGCAAAATCAGAAAGGCAATGAACATGGAAAGCGGAACGGACAAGCCTACAAAAAATGCATTGGTGGCTCCCATAAAAAACATCAAGACAATGGTTACCAAAATAAAACCGATGATGATGGTATTGATCAGGTCGTGCAGCGTGGTGCGTGTTTGTGACGATTGATCGCCTGTGATGGTAACAACAAGGTCTTTCGGGAGCGAGGTGGTTTTCATCTCATCTATGATCGCCCGTATTTTATCAGACGCTTCAATTAAATTTTCTCCTCCTCTTTTAATCACACTAAGCGTAATAACTTTTTTCTTATTCAATTGTCCGAAACTTTCCTGTTCTTTAAATGAGTCTTTTATATCAGCAACATCTTTCAGATAAACAGGAGCTCCTGACATCGAGTTGACGAGCATGTTTTTAATATTTTCCACATCCGTAAATTCTCCCGATACGCTCAGCGTTCTTTTCATTTCGTCCATCGTTACCGCACCGCCTGAGATGATCAGGTTCTCTGATGAAATAGCGCGTTCAATATCTCCCATAGTAAGTTTAGCAGCCTGCATTCTATACATATCAACATTAATTTGAATCTCTCGCTCAGGCGCTCCCACCATATCTGCACGCGTAATTTCTTTGAGCGATTCGATTTTATCCTGCACGTCATCGGCATATTTTTTTATCTGACTTAATTCGTAGTCACCGGCAATATTCACAAACAGAATAGGGAACTCCGAAAATTCCACTTCCATCACACCGGGATCGGCAGGCAGATCTTTCGGTAGATCTTTTTTCGCTTTATCCACAGCGTCTTTTACTTTTTGCTTGGCAACGGCTACTTCCACATTCGTATTAAATTCCACAATAACATTTGAGAAATCCTGAATGGAATTGCTCGTCATTTTTTTCACTCCCGAAATGGACTTGATCTGTTTTTCAAGCGGTTTGGTAACTAAGTTTTCAATATCCTTGGGTGAACTGCCGGGATAAACCGTGCTTACATAAATGGTGGGAATAACTATGTCTGGAAATTTTTCTTTGGGAATATTTACATAAGAAAAAATTCCCGCAAGTGTGATGAAAATTGTAAGTACGTAGATGGCTGTTTTATTGTCAATCGACCAGCTCGTCAGTTTAAACTCTTTACTATGATTAGTCTGATTCATTGATTTCGTTGATTAAGTTGATTAAAGTTGGTATTAGCAACTCTTTTATACTGCAAACTTTTTGAGCCGAAGTTGATGAGCAACCCAACCTCCAAATTATATGCTTCAAGATAATTTATTGCCTGAGCCAAATGTGCATCTTCAAGTTGAATAACGGCTTTCAGTTCAACCGACACAACTCCTTCTACTAAAAAATCTGCACGCCTTTTTCCAATGTTTTCACCTTTGTAAAAAATTTCCATTTCGTGTTCGCGGCTAAAAGCTAACCCTTGCAAGCCCATCTCAATTGCAAATGCCCTTTGATAAATTACTTCCTGAAATCCATTTCCTAATTGTTTATGCACTTCCATTGCACAGCCAATGATTTTACCTGTGAGTTCTGAGTATTTATATTGTTCTTTTACAATCATAGTGCATCATTTAATCATAAAAATCATAGTCCGGACATTTTTATAATCATTCCATCTGTTACATCAAAATACGCTGCTGTTATCAGTTTGTCTTTTGCTGACAAGCCGGAAATAATTTCTGCTTTACCATTGCAGATTTGCCCTGTCTTTATTTCTTTTTTCTGTGCAATATTTTTTCCTCCCTGATTAATTGCTACATATACAAATTGTGCGCTCTCCGTGCGTTGAATCAGGTTGACAGGAATCACAATGGCAGAATCTTTCTGGTAATCAATAATTTTCAAAACAACAATCATGTTTGGATGATATTCCTGCTTGTCTGTTGAAAGAGTGGCTTCCGCGGTAAATGTCCGTGTTGTGTTGTTGATGACTTTTGCGGAGTAAGAAATTCTGGAAGAAATTTCTTTATTCAAATCAGGAAAGAAAATCAACGCATCATTTCCCTTTTTAACTTTTGACGCGTACGTTTCCGCCACTTCTGCTTTTACTTTCAGATTGTTGAAGTTCACCACCCGAATAGAAGGCATGCCCGGCATTAAGGACTGGCCGATTTTAATATCAATGGCATCCACCGCACCGCTAATGGGAGATTTTAGTTTTGACATATCCAGTTGCTCGTTCAGCGTAGCAAGTTTTTTTTCCAGACTCTCTTTGTTGTTTTTTGCTGAGAGATACTGAACTTCGGTTCCTATTTTTTGTTCCCAAAGACTTTTTTGTTTGTTATAAAGGTTGGTGGAAAAATCAAGAGCCGTTTTTACTTCTTCCATACTCTGGATAAGAACACTATTATCCAATTCAGCAAGCAGTTGACCTTCGGATACTTCATCACCTTCTTTGACATAAATCTTGCTGACGACTCCCGGCATTTTAGAACTCACAGTAATATTTTCATCCCCGTCAACTCGCCCCTGAACTTCAATGAAATGTTTAAACACTTCGGGGGTTACTGCGGTAACTCCCACTTCTTTCACTTTTCCTGTTTCAACAATACCTCCTTCAGATGCAATGTCAGATTCGAGCTTGCTGATTTCTGCTTTTAGCTCCGCCTGCTTTTCTTTTAGTTTTTCCAGTTTCGCTTTTTTGTCGGAAGAACACGCTGCAACGAGCGAGAAAATAAGCACTGTAAAAAAAATCTTTTTCATAAATATCATTTATTAAATTTATTTTTTACTTAACCAAACTGCCTGTGGCTTTGTCAAAGTCAATTTTTGAAATGAGGGCATCATACATCGCACCGAAATAATTTGTCTGTGATTCTTTCAGAGAAGTTTCGGCATTCAGCACTTCAAGATTAGATCCAACGCCCTGTTCGTATTTTGTTTTTGCAACTTTATAAACTTCTTCAGCAAGTTCAATGTTTTTCTTTTGTATTTCGAGAGTGGAAGAAGCATTTTGAAGATTGATGCGGGAACTAGCTAGCTCCAGATCAATGCTTTGCTGCATGAATTTTAAATTATTTTCTGCTTTTAGGATTTCCAGTTTTGATTGCTGAATGCGATAATTCTTTTGCAACCCATCAAAGATTGGTAGGCTGATGGTTCCACCAACCAACACAGTAGGATACCAGCCCTTCTTTGTATTGAAAATATCAAACTTCGCCCTGTAAGCATTTGCAGTAGCGTTTCCGTAGAGAAACATATAAGGGAGGTAACTCATTTTATTGCGCTTCAGTTGAAGCTGAGCAATGTTCTTCTGGGTTTGTATCAGTGAATACTCTATGCGCTGGCTGTAATCAAATTTGTCCGGAGCAATGCTCTGCTGAAAAGTAACCTCGGAAAGTTTATCGGTAAGCGAGAGCGTTGCTATCTGGTCCATTCCCATTTGGTATTTGAGAAGCGTATTGCTCAGTCCGAGCAAGCGCTGGATTTTTTCCTGTTCAACAAGAAGATTATTGTAGGCAATCGTAATCCTGTCCAAATCTATTTTCTCAACAAAACCGTTATCATTCAGCACTTTTGTATCGTCAAAAAGTTTTTTCAACCGCACTACATTGGCATCCACCAGTTTTTTTCTTTCCTCATTCACCAGAGCTGAATAGTATGCTTTGGAAACGGCAACAGCCGTTTCAATCTTGTTCCGCTTGGTGGCCTTACGTGTAAGTTCCAAGTATGTTTTAGTCGCTTGCAGCCCCACCAGATAATCACTGCTGAAAACAAGTTGTGACGCATTAATTCCTGCTGAAGCGTTGTACTGCGTTCCAAACTTTACTCCCATATATGTTCCTTTAGGCCCTCCAAAAAATTCTGCCGGAATAAGAGAAGTGGGTAAATCAATAAAATCTTTCACATCAAAACTTCCATTTATCTGCGGAAATCCAATGCCGCGAGTTTCTTTTACTTTTTCGTTTGCAATTTGTTCATCATACAAGGCGTTTTGAACCTGAAGCTGGCTCTTCATGGCAAAATCAATAGCCTGTTGCAGCGAAAAGGAATATTTCCCAGTGTCTCTTGCGGTTTGCGCAAAATTTATTTTGAACAGCAGTAAAAAAATAAGGGCTGTTAAAATTTGCAACTTGTAATTTTTAATTTTAAATTTTTTCATATTATTCGTCTTCCTTTATTTGTTTGTATTTATTAATGAGTTTATGCCCTTTCAATGTGCAGATACCATAGAGAAAGTGTTCGAACAGGGTGAGTTGCACTTGTGTGGTGTTAAATTTTTCCATTGGGAAAATAGTTGGATTCATTGCCATTTCAATTTCTTCGAGCCGGAGTTTTGCGAGAATTATAATATTTATATCTGAGCGATACAATTCTTGACTGATGCCCTTCTCCAGATTTTTCTGAATCATTTCCGCAACATGTTTTTCTCTGAAATCACGCAGTTGCTGCCATGCATGGGGGTAATATTTCTGCAAGTCAAAAAATAATTTTGGATTCATCTGCAACATCATGGCTCTCAAATGTTTCATCACACAGAAAATTTCATCAATGGCATTGTGTGATGCTTTGCATACATGCTCAAACGCTCCCACATTACGGTTGACAAATGATTTAGCAAAATCACTTAGCAGTTCATCCTTATCTTTAAAAAAGTGGTAAATAGTTTTTTTCGACATACCCAGATGAGAGGCGATGTCATCCATGGTAACACTCTTCACTCCATAGCGAAAAAAAAGGTCATCGGCAGATTTCAATATACGTTCTTTTGTTTCCATAAAAGTTGACAAAACTAAGGAAACTTTTAACATTCCCTCAGTTTCCATGAGATTTATTTTGGTAAATCGGGATTAATTCACACCCCTACTTTCAAGAAAATCGAATTATTTGGGTTAAAAAACTATTTTTGTCTTCCATATATAATAAGGTATGAAACGTACAAAAGTTGTTGACCTGCTGAAAAGCACTGACTTCAAAGGAGAAGTTACCGTGATGGGATGGGTGAGAACCAAGCGGGATGGTAAAAACATTTCTTTTATTGCGGTGAACGATGGTTCCATTATTCATAACATTCAGGTAGTGGTAGATGTAGCCAATTTTGACGCTGAGCTTTTGAAATCTATTTCCACAGGAGCTTGTGTTTCCATTACAGGCGCATTGGTTCAATCTCAGGGAAAGGGACAAACTTCTGAGATAATGGCAAGAGAGATAGAAGTGTTCGGAACAGCAGACGATTCTTTCCCGCTTCAGAAAAAAGGACATACACTGGAATTTCTGAGAGAGATTGCGCACTTACGCCCGCGCACGAATACATTCGGAGCAGTGCTTCGTGTTCGCCATCATCTTGCTTACGGCATTCACAAATTTTTTAACGACAAAGGATTTTTTTATTTGAATTCTCCCATTATAACAGGTTCAGATGCGGAAGGAGCCGGAGAAATGTTTCACGTAACAAATCTTGATTTAGAAAAACTTCCAAAGACTACGGAAGGGAAAATAGATTTTGAAAAAGATTTTTTTGGAAAGGAAACAAACCTCACTGTTTCTGGGCAATTGGAAGGTGAATGTGCTGCAACTGGTGTTGGTTTGATTTACACTTTCGGTCCTACTTTCCGGGCGGAGAATTCTAACACACCACGTCATCTTGCCGAGTTCTGGATGATAGAACCTGAAATGGCATTCTACGATATTCATGACAACATGGATTTGGCAGAAGAGATGTTGAAATATTTAGTGAAGTATGCGCTTGAACATTGCATGGATGATTTGACTTTTCTGAATAATATGTATGACAAGGAGTTGTTGAATCGTTTGAACTCCGTAGCGAATTCAACTTTCAAAAGAATTACATACACCGAAGGAATTGATATTCTTGAAAAGTCAGGAACTAAATTTGAATTCCCTGTGAAATGGGGCATTGATTTACAGCGCGAGCACGAAAGTTTTTTGGTGGAACACTTTAAAACACCCGTAATCGTTACAGGATATCCGAGAGAAATAAAAGCATTTTACATGAAACAGAACGAAGACGGAAAAACGGTACGTGCGATGGATGTGTTATTTCCTTATGTGGGAGAAATTATTGGCGGTTCTCAGCGCGAAGAAAATTATGATAAACTCCTGGCGAGAATAAAAGAAATGAAAATAAAAGAAGAAACCTTGTGGTGGTATTTGGAACTGAGAAAATTCGGAACCTGCCCGCATGCGGGATTTGGTTTGGGATTGGAGCGATTAGTTTTATTCGTGACAGGAATGCAAAACGTGCGCGATGTGATTCCGTTTCCTCGCACACCAAAGAACGCTCAATTCTAAAAGCCCATCCCCAACCCTTTCCGAAGGGAAGGGAGATAAATGAAGACTAAATGATAGTAGTAGTAACAACAAATAAATTTAAAGTCCTCCCCTTTGGGGAGGATTTAGGAGGGGCTCCATGTTAAGGCAAACACTCCAGCAAAAACTTCTTCAGAAGCTTTCACCGGCACAGATTCAGCTGATGAAACTTCTGCAGTTGCCTATTACTTCGCTGGAGCAGAGGATAAAAGAAGAAATGGAAATAAATCCCGCTCTTGAAGATGATTCTGAAGAAGAAATTAAAGAAGAAAAAGAAGAAGATGATTTGTCAGATGAAGAAAGAGAAGATATGGAAGAGGGAGCAGATGATGAGAAAGCTGCCAAAGAAGAATTTTCTCCCGAAGATTATTTAGACGATGACGATGACATTGCTTACTACAAACTTCAAGTCAATAACAAAGGTAAAGACGAAGAAAAGGAAATGCCGATGGCTTCTTCCGTCAGTTTTCAGGAAATACTTTTTAATCAAATAGAGAATCTTGATCTCACCGAACATGAAAGAATTATTGCAGAATACCTTCTGGGGTGCATTGATGAAGATGGTTATTTGCGCAGGGAACTTTCTTCTGTGGTAGATGATATGGCATTTTCGCAAAACATTACTACCACTACTGAAGAACTTGAATCTGTTCTCCAGATGATTAAGGATGAATTTGAACCTGTAGGAATTGGTGCGAAGGATTTGCAGGAATGTTTGCGTTTGCAGATTGAAAGAAAAAAATGGACAGAAACTCTCGCTCTTGCATTACGTATTGTGAACGAGCAGATAGATGAGTTTTCAAAAAAACATTATGGCAAGATTGCGAAACATTTTGAACTCACCGAAGATCAGATAAAACCCGCGCTGGATGAAATTCTGAAACTGAATCCCCGTCCCGGTGGTTCCACCATGGATTCGCAGCGCTCGCTGCTTACCATCATTCCCGATTTCATATTAGTAAACAATAATGGCATACTTGAAATTTCTCTTAACTCCCGCAACGCGCCCGACCTTCGCGTGAGCAATGTTTATAATCAAATGCTGAATGAATATTCAAAGCGAAAAGATAAAACAGGATTAGAGGCAGCTCAATTTGTTAAACAGAAAGTTGAAAGCGCTAAATCTTTCATCAATAATATTAAAGAGCGACAGAATACTCTTTACAGCATCATGCACTGTATCGCGGAATACCAGAAAGAATATTTTCTTACGGGCGATGAACTTTTGCTGAAAAGAATGATACTGAAAGATATTTCAGACAGGGTAAAATTGGATATTTCTACCGTATCACGCGTAACGAGTACAAAATATGTTCAAACAAACTTCGGAACGATATTATTAAAAACTCTTTTTAACGAAGCACTCACCAATGATGATGGAGAAGAAGTTTCATCTAAGAAAGTTAAAAAAATAATTTCAGACGCTATTGAAACGGAAGACAAACACAAACCGCTTACTGATGAAGCCCTTATGCAAATTCTGAACAAGCAGGGCTACGTAATCGCCCGCAGAACAGTTGCCAAATACCGCGAGATGCTGGATATTCCTGTGGCAAGAATGAGAAAAAAACTTTGAGCGTGAATTCAGACAATCTTTTTCCAAAAATTATTTCTTATCTTTTTCATCCTCTCCTGCTTCCTTCGTTTGGATTGCTCCTGATATTTAATATTGATGAAATGAATTTATGGTTTTCGTCTTCGGAGCAGAGGTATTTTCTTTATGCGCTCACATTCACAGCAACATTTCTTCTTCCTCTTCTCAATGCACTTCTGCTTTTAAAGATGAAACAGATTTCTTCGCTTGCGATGGAAACAAGACAGGAAAGAAAAATTCCATACCTCGCTTCTGCTATTTTTTATTTTGCAGAATCTTATTTTCTGATGAACGCAGATGTGCCTGTGCTTGTAAAGGCGATGATGTTCGGAGCAACACTTCTGGTTGTTTCAGTTATGCTCATCAACCTCTTCTGGAAAATTTCAGCACACATGGTGGGCATCGGAGGGCTCTGCGGAATGATGCTTGCTATTTCATATCGTCTGCAGATTAATCTTCATATCGTTCTCATGTTACTATTCCTCATAGCAGGATTAGTAGCTTTTTCACGACTCAAACTCAATGCACATAATTCCACACAGGTGTATGTTGGATTTCTGCTGGGAGTTTCGGTGCAGTTGATTTTGTTTTTGTGATGAAAATAATTCTCAAAAAAAATTTAAGTCTAAACTTTTTCTTCTGATATTCGCTTCCTGAAAATTTTAGAATATGTTCACTACGACTCCCAAAAAAACCGCAACTTCTGAATTTATTATTCAGCCGGCTGATTCTTCCCATTTTCATTATGCTGAAGAAATTTGCTGGGATTATATTGATAGTGCAAAGCAACGCGGCACCGGTATTGCTAAGCGTACGCCTGAATATGTAATTGAAAAAATGCTGGAAGGAAAAGCAATCATTGCTCTGCATCGTGACGGAAGATTCGCTGGATTCAGTTACATTGAAACTTGGTCACATGGAAATTATGTAGCGAACTCGGGATTGATTGTGAATCCAGCATTCCGATTGCATGGACTTGGCTCACAAATCAAAAGCGCAATCTTTGAATTGTCAAAACAAAAATACCCTAATGCAAAATTTTTTGGTATCACTACGAGCATGGCTGTTTTAAAAATGAATTCTGATTTAGGGTACCGACCTGTAACTTTTTCCGAACTTACACAGGATGATGAATTCTGGAAAGGATGCAACTCTTGTCCGAATGTTGATATATTAACGCGCAACAATCGCAAGATGTGTTTGTGCACCGGAATGCTTTACGATCCGGTTCAGCACGAAGAGAAAAAATTTGAAATCAGGAAACAGAAAGGAAAGATTGAACGATGGCTGAGAATGAAACAATATGTTTTGCTTAAAAAATTTCGAAGTAGCAATTCCGACAACGGACAATCTTCGCAATAATTTTATCGAAATGAAGAAAAAAGTTTTATTGGCATTCAGCGGTGGGCTGGATACTACTTATTGCGCGATTTATTTCGCGAAAGAAAAAAATCTTGAAGTTCATACTGCTGTTGTGAACACAGGTGGATTTTCTTCTGATGAGTTAAAGAAGATTGAAAAGCACGCTTATGCGCTTGGCGTGAAAAAACATTACACACTCGATGAAACGGATTCGTATTATAATGAATGCATTCGCTTCCTTATATATGGTAATGTTTTGCGAGGTGGAGTTTATCCTCTTTCGGTTTCTGCCGAGAGAGTTTTTCAATCGAAAGCAATCGCACTTCAGGCGAAAAAAATGAAAGCTGATTTCATTGCGCATGGAAGCACAGGTGCGGGCAACGACCAGGTGAGATTTGATGTCATCTTCAATATTCTGATTCCTGAAATAAAAGTTTTGACTCCGATTCGCGAAATGAAACTTTCCAGAGAAGATGAAATTTCTTTTCTGAAAGCAAACAGAGTGAAAATGAATTTTGAAAAAGCACAATACTCTATCAATAAAGGATTGTGGGGAACAAGCGTTGGGGGAAAAGAAACTTTGACATCCGATAAAACCTTGCCCGAAGAAGCATATCCTACTCAACTTTCCAAAACAAAAGAAGAGGAATTGGAAATAGGTTTTGAAAAAGGAGAAATAAAAAGCTTGAACGGAAAAAAATATTCTGATTCGGTTTCAGCTATACAGAAGATTTCGGAGATTACTTCTGCATTTGCCATCGGAAGAGATATTCATATCGGAGATACTATCATTGGGATAAAAGGCAGAGTGGGATTTGAAGCAGCTGCTCCACTTGTTATTCTGAAAACTCATGCGACTTTAGAAAAACATGTTCTCACTAAATGGCAGTCTCATTGGAAAGAACAAATGGGAAACTGGTACGGCATGATGTTGCACGAGGGTCAATTTCTGGATCCTGTTATGCGTAATGTGGAAACATTTTTGGAATCAACGCAGAAAAATGTTTCAGGCACTGTAAGTGTTTCACTCGCTCCTTATCGCTTCAGCATCATTGGCGTGAATTCAAAATACGATTTGATGTCTTCTAAATTTGGAAAGTATGGAGAGATGAACAACGCATGGAGTGGGGATGATGTGAAAGGATTTTCAAAAATTATTTCTAACCAGACGATGATTTATCACAGAGTAAATGAAGAATAAAGTTAAAATAGGAATTGCAGGAGGAGCAGGCTATACAGGAGGGGAACTTATTCGCATTCTTTTGAATCATCCGAATGCTGAAATTTCTTTTGTTCATAGCAAAAGCAATGCGGGAAATCCAGTGAGCGATGTACATACAGATTTACTTGGCGAAACTGAAATGAAATTTAGCCCATCCCTTAATCCCTTCCCCAAGGGAAGGGAAACTGGTGTGCAGTCCCCCTTCCTTCGGGAGGTGTTAGGGGTGGGCTGTGATGTTTTGTTTTTATGCATGGGACATGGAGAATCGGTAAAGTTTTTAGCGGAGAATAAAACAGATTCCAAAATAAAAATCATTGACATGAGTCAGGATTTCAGATTGAATTCAAAAGACTTTGTTTACGGATTACCGGAACTGAACAGAGGTAAAATAAAAGCTGCAAGCAAAATTGCGAACCCCGGATGTTTCGCTACTGCAATTCAGCTAGCGCTCATTCCTTTGGCAGAAAAAAAACTATTGAGCGATGAAGTGCATGTGAGTGCTGTCACAGGCTCGACAGGTGCGGGGCAATCTTTGTCAGCTACAAATCATTTCACATGGAGAAACAACAACATTTCTATATACAAAGCATTTCAACACCAGCACCTCGGAGAAATAACCCAAAGCATTAAACAACTTCAGAAGAATTTTTCTTCTGCAATTAATTTCATTCCATACAGAGGAAATTTCACCAGAGGAATTCTTGCTTCTGTTTATGTGAACTCAAAATTATCTCTTGAAGAAGCGAAAAAACTTTACAAGGATTTTTATAAATCACATCCGTTCGTTACTGTTTCAGAAAAAAATCCCGATATCAAGCAAGTGGTGAATACGAATAAATGCATTCTTTATATTGAAAAGCATGGAAACAAACTTTTTATTCAAAGCGTAATTGATAATCTTACTAAAGGAGCTTCTGGGCAGGCTGTGCAGAATATGAATTTGATTTTTGGATTAGATGAAACTATAGGACTTAAACTAAAACCTTCCGCATTCTAGATGAAAACATTTGATGTCTATCCCTTGCTTGATGTCGAACCTGTTAAAGCACTCGGTTGCTGGCTTTGGGATAAGGACGGAAATAAATATCTGGATTTATACGGAGGTCACGCAGTGATTTCTATAGGGCATTCACATCCTTATTATATTAAAAAGATTGAAGAGCAGTTAGAGAAGATTGGATTTTATTCCAATTCGGTTAAGATTCCGATTCAAAATGAGTTAGCACAGAAGCTTGGAGAACTTTCCGGCTATCTTGACTACAATTTATTTCTATGCAACAGCGGTGCAGAAGCAAACGAGAACGCGCTGAAGCTCGCTTCGTTTCATACGGGAAGAAAAAAAATAATAGCATTCAGTAAGGCCTTTCATGGAAGAACATCTCTTGCTGTTGCTGCTACGGATAACAAATCAATTGTTGCGCCTATAAACGAAACTGAAAATATTTTATTTCTTCCTTTCAATGATGAATCAGCTTTGGAAAATGCAATGAACGATTCTCTCTGCGCTGTGATTATTGAAGGAATGCAGGGAGTTAGCGGTGTTCAGGTTCCGACAGATTCTTTTTTACAAAAAGCAAAATCTCTTTGCGAAAAATATAATTCAGTTTTGATTCTCGATGAAGTTCAATCTGGTTACGGAAGAAGCGGAAAGTTTTTCTCACACCAGTTTTCAAATATTAAACCTGACATCATTACTACTGCAAAAGGAATGGGCAATGGATTCCCCATAGGAGGAGTGCTTATCAGTCCGAAGTTTGCAGAGAAACACCATTTGCTCGGAACTACGTTTGGAGGAAATCATTTGGCTTGTGCGGCAGCCATTGCTGTTTTGGATATAATCAAGAATGAAAAACTGATGATAAACGCAAAAGGAATTGGCGATTACATGATTTCGACTTTGAAAAAGATTACAGATGTGAAGGAAGTTCGCGGAAGAGGGCTTATGATAGGCATTGAGCTTGAGTTTCCCTATGAAACAGTTCGCAATGAACTCATCTTTACGCATAGAATATTTACAGGAACTTCGGAAAAAAATACAATCCGCATTTTACCGCCACTTTGCCTGACGAAGGAGGAGGCAGAAATATTTTTGCACGCTTTCGCTTCCGTGATGAAAAAATCTCTTGTCAAGTAGATGAAGAAATTTACTTCTGTCAGTGATGTGGCGAACATAGACCAGCTGGTACTCGAAGCGCTGGTAGAAAAAAAATTCCCTTTAGCGAATAAAGAGCTCGGCAAAAACAAAACACTCGGGCTTATTTTTCTCAATCCAAGTTTGCGCACTCGTCTGAGCACTCAACGTGCAGGACAAAATCTCGGGATGGATGTCATCGTGATGAATCTGGACAAGGAAGGATGGAGCATTGAAACAAAAGAGGGAGTAGTGATGGATGGTTCTGCCGCGGAGCATATAAAAGAAGCTGCTGGAGTCATTGGCCAGTATTGTGATATCATCGGAGTCCGCTCATTCCCGAAATTTCAGAATCGCGAAGAAGATTATTCGAATGAAGTGCTGAATAAATTCATTCAACATTCTGGAGTTCCGGTGGTTAGTTTGGAGTCGGCAACACTTCACCCTTTTCAGTCGCTTGCGGATTTGATTACGATAACAGAACTATGGCACAGTAAACCAAGAACGTCTGCACGAAAACCAAAAGTTGTTTTAAGCTGGGCTCCTCATCCTAAAATTCTTCCGCAGGCAGTTCCTAATTCTTTTTCAGAATGGATGACAAAAACTGATTTTGATTTTGTGATTACTCACCCTCCCGGATATGAATTGGCAGGACAGTTCACGAAAGGGGTAAAAATTATTTACAATCAGGAGGAAGCCTTCAAAGGCGCTGATTTTATTTACGCAAAGAACTGGTCTTCGTATAGAGACTACGGAAAAATTTTGTCGAAAGATGTAGCATGGATCATCAATAATCATAAAATGTCTCTCACAAATAACGCGAAGTTCATGCACTGCCTTCCTGTGAGGAGAAATGTGGTGGTGGTCGATGAAGTGTTAGATGGAAAAGATTCGGTTGTGATTCAACAGGCGGGAAACAGAATTTGGGCGGCACAAGTTATTCTGAAAAAAATTCTGCAATCATTGTGAAAAAATTATTCATCATAAAAATCGGGGGCAATGTGATTAACGATGAGAAGCAACTCCCTTCGTTCTTAAATGATTTCGCCTCTGTTTCTGAAAGCAAAATTTTAGTTCATGGCGGTGGAAAGATTGCAACAGAAATGAGTAAGCAATTGGGAATAGAACCTAAGATGGTTGACGGAAGAAGAATTACGGACGAAGCAACACTTCGTGTAGTGCAAATGGTTTACGGAGGTTTGATTAATAAGAATATTGTCGCACAATTGCAATCAAGAAATTGCAATGCCATCGGGCTTATGGGCGCTGACGGAAATATCATCCTTGCAAAGAAACGCCCTGTTAAAGATATTGATTATGGTTTTGCCGGGGATGTAGAAAAAGTGAACGCTGAAAAAATTTCTGCTTTACTTAATTCAGATTTCTCCCCAATTATTGCTCCGCTCACGCACGATGGCAAAGGACAAATTCTCAATACGAATGCCGATACAATGGCTTCTGCAATTTCCGTTGCAATGACAAAGTCGTATGAAGTAAAACTTATTTATTGTTTTGAAAAATCCGGTGTGCTGAAAAATGTAGATGATGATAATTTTGTAATTGAAAAAATGAATTCTTCGGATTACGAAAAATATAAAGCGGATGGAATTATTTCAAAAGGAATGATTCCGAAACTAGATAATGCATTTGACGCAATAAAGCAAGGAGTGAATTCGGTTGCGATTTGCCATGCAAAGGATTTGAAAAAAGTTATAGCGAATCAAAAATCAGGAACAAGATTAGAATGACCATTGATAAGCTCATATACGAAGCCACCGAACTCCTCAAGGAACTTATTTCCATTGAATCATTTAGCGGACATGAAGATAAAACTGCAGACGCGATTAAAAAGTTTCTTATAAAGCACAAAGTGAAATCATTCCGAAAAGGAAATAATGTGTGGGCGAAGAATGAATATTTTGATTCTGCGAAACAGACAATTCTTCTCAACTCTCATCATGATACCGTAAAGCCAAATGCCGGTTGGACATTTAATCCCTTTCAATCAACGATAAAAGATGAAAAGCTTTTCGGTTTAGGAAGTAATGATGCTGGCGGTGCATTGGTTTCCCTCATAGCTACTTTTCTTCATTTCAATGAAAAGAAAAACCTGAAATACAACTTCGTCCTAGCAGGAACTGCCGAAGAGGAAAATTCAGGAAAGAACGGAGTAGTTTCAATTTTATCAGAACTCGGCAAAGTTGATTTTGCAATTGTTGGCGAACCCACTGATATGAAAATGGCAGTAGCTGAAAAAGGTTTGATGGTGGTGGACTGTATTGCCAAAGGAAAAGCCGGACATGCCGCACGCGATGTGGGAGAGAATGCGATTTCAAAAGCTATGAAGGATGTTGAATGGATTCACTCGTATAAATTTCCGAAGGTTTCAGAATTTCTCGGGCCTGTGAAAATGACTTGTACGATTATTTCTGCAGGAAGTCAGCACAACGTGATTCCTGATACTTGCAAGTTTACCATAGATGTTCGCACCACGGATTCGTACACAAACGAAGAAACACTGGAGATTATTCGACAGCACATAAAGAGCGAAGCCATTCCGCGCTCTACAAGACTAAACGCTTCGGGAATAGATAGGAATCATTTGATTGTTCAATCGGCTAAAAAATTGGGAATCGAAACTTTCGGCTCAGCAACTTCTTCTGATATGCCTTTACTGAAAGTGCCAGCCGTGAAAATGGGCCCGGGAAAATCTGAGCGTTCGCATACTGCGGATGAATTCATCTGGTTGAAGGAAATAGGCGAGGGGATAAGCATTTACATTAAACTTCTTGAGAATATAGTTTCGTAATTTCGCAAGTGATGAAACTGTGGCAAAAGAAAATATCCGTCAACAATCAAGTAGAAAAATTTACCATCGGCAAAGACCGTGATTTAGATTTGCTTTTGGCTGAACACGATGTGCTTGGCTCGATGGCTCACGCGAAAATGCTGGCACAAGTCGGACTACTCAAAAAGAATGAGCAAAGAAAACTTCACGGAGAATTGAAAAACATTTTGCAAAAAGCTACTTCGGGGAAATTTGTAATTGAAAGTGGAGTAGAGGATGTGCATTCGCAGGTTGAATTTATGCTGACAAAAAAACTAGGTGATGTCGGAAAAAAAATTCATTCTGCCCGTTCGCGCAACGACCAGGTTCTGCTGGACATAAAACTCTTTTCAAGAAAAGAAATTTTCAAGGTTGCTGAAAATACTTTAGCGCTTTTTAATCTTCTTATTTCTCTCAGCAATAAGCATAAGAAAAAACTTCTCCCCGGCTATACGCATTTACAGATTGCGATGCCTTCTTCTTTCGGACTTTGGTTTGGTGCTTATGCTGAAAGTCTGAAAGATGATTTAGAATTTCTTTTTTCGGTTTATAAAATCATAAATAGGAATCCGCTCGGTTCTGGCGCAGGTTACGGTGGCTCGCTTCCCATAAACAGAAATCTTACTGCAAAACTTTTGGGTTTTGACGGACTGAATAATAATTCCGTTTACGCGCAGATGACAAGGGGAAAAACTGAGAAACTTGTTAGTTATGCGCTGGCAAATATTGCTTCCACCCTTTCAAAACTTGCGGTGGATGTCTGCCTGTTCATGAATCAGAATTTTGATTTCATTTCTTTTCCGGAAGAACTTACAACAGGTTCCAGTATCATGCCGCATAAAAAAAATCCTGATGTGTTTGAATTGATCAGGGGAAAATGCAACCGAATACAAACTTTACCTGAACAGATTATTGCGGTAACAAAAAATCTTCCATCGGGATATCAAAGGGATTTACAGCTTCTGAAGGAAATTTATTTTCCTGTTTTTGCTGAACTGAATGATTGCCTGACAATAACAACGTTCATGCTTGAAAAAATAATAGTGAAAGATAATTTACTGAAAGATGAAAAATATAAATATCTCTTCAGTGTAGATGCTGTGAACGAATTAGTAAAGAAAGGAATGCCTTTTCGTGAAGCATATAAAAAAGTAGGAGAAGAAATCTCTTTAGGAAAATTCTCAAGACCGAAAAAAGTTTCTCACACACACGAAGGAAGTATCGGCAATCTGAAGAATGATGTGATTGTAAAGGAGATGAATGAAGTGAGAAAAAGTTTCAGAAAAGAAAGTGTGAAAGTTGAAAAAGCGCTGAGCAATCTTCAGAAAACATCAGGATAATCCCGAAACAACCCGCTCCTGAAATTTTTCACCCGCGAGTAAACATTTCCATGTAGGCGAGCAGTTTTTTCATCGGGTTTTGCCACCGCCTGAAAGTTTTGTTCCAACTGAACTAAATCTTTCGTGTCAATGATGATGTGGAACTCTCCTAGTTCAGGAGGGCCAAATCCTAATTTTCTTCTGGTGATCTTGTGCCCTTCAATCAATTTTCTTTCTTTCAAATGACCGAGGTAATCATTCACTGCCTGACAGAATTCGTGTGCTTTGTGAGTTTCCAGCAAATCGCACCAAATGTGGTAGTAATTCATTTTATTTAAGAATTAATTTTTGTTCCGATAATGCTAAATCCAAAAACATTTCTGGTTGTAATCAGAATGTTTTCATATTTTTTCTTTTCATACCATTTCAACAATACTGCCGGTTCAAACTCCCATCTGTATTTTGGAGAAAACCAATCAAGGATTTCAATCATCATTTCTCTTGCGTTTTGCTTTGTTCCTTTAATTTTTTTTATGAGATAACTTAATGGTAAAAGAGTTGCTGAATATAAATAATACTGAAATCGAAAAGGAAGTAAAGAA
Organism: Bacteroidota bacterium; assembly: GCA_016213405.1. Classification (NCBI taxonomy): domain Bacteria; kingdom Pseudomonadati; phylum Bacteroidota; species Bacteroidota bacterium. The sequence goes on along the minus strand of JACRAM010000071.1, from coordinate 105,702 downwards.
GAAAATTTTCTTACAAGATTAAACATATTGTGTATGAAGTTTTTCCTGGGGTGATACATCCATACCGACAGCTTGCCTCCCGTTTTAACACAGGATTCAATACAGGAAAAACCAAGTTTCGGGTCATGCGTTGCAACTAAAACCCCGCTGCAATAAACCACATCAAATCTTCCGGCTTCAACAGGAGGGTGGAAAACATCTCCCTGAATAAACGAAACATTTGGATTGGTATTATAATTAAAAGCCCTGACAATACTGTCGCTAATATCCATGGCAATACTTCTTACACCCGCTTCTGCAAGGGAAATATTCAGCTGCCCGTTGCCGCATCCTGCATCGAAGATAAATTTATTTTTTATTGACTCTTTTGTTTCATTTGTTTCGTCAAGAAACTGCTGGAGCATATTTTCTGAATCAAGATTCCATGTTTTGTCTGAATTATATTTGAATAATCCCCATTCTTTAGAAAAACTTTTTTTGTTATGAGAATTATTCCTGATTACATTATCCAGCAGAAGCCAGTGCTGAGATAGTAATTTTATTTTTCTTGCGGTGTAGTCAGGCAGATGTGTTTTCAGAAAGAACTCATAATCTACACATGCTTCAATAAGCATTCTGGGTATTCCGTTAATGATAGGATACATGCTGCCATCACCTCCTAAAAGTATTCCCTCCCAAATAATATCTTCTTCATTACCCAGAAACAATTTTTTCTTTCTTGAGATAACAGACAGGGATAATTTTTCACGGGTTAAGGGGCAGCGAATAACGTCAAGAAGAGATTCAAACATGTTTTTGAAAAGTGGGCCCTGCTGGGAACGATCCAGCGACCCTCAGATTATGAGTCTGATGCTCTAACCAGCTGAGCTAAGGGCCCAATTGTTAATTTTGGATGGCAAATTTAACCATCTTATGCAAATAAGCACAACCATAAAGAACATCATCTTTGACTTTGGCGGGGTGATTCTTAATATAGATTACAAGCTGACGGAAGATGCTTTCGCCAAACTTGGGGTAAAAGATTTTGACCGAATATATTCTCAGACAACTCAGAAAGAATTGTTTGATGTATTTGAAAAAGGATTGATTACTCCGGCAGATTTCAGAAAAGAAATCAGAAAGTTTATTTATAATGATGTTTCTGATTCGCAGATTGATAAAGCATGGAATTCTATGTTATTGGATTTGCCTGCGGAAAGAGTCCAACTGCTTGACAAGCTAAAAACAAAATACAGAACATTTCTTTTGAGCAATACCAATCAGATTCACTGTGATACCTTTTCCGGCTATATGCAGAAACAATTAGGCCGTGATATTTTTTCAGGTGCATTTGAGAAAACATATTTCTCTCACAAAATAAACATGCGAAAACCCGATGTTGAAATTTTTGAATTTGTCCTGAAAGAAAATAATCTGCGAAAAGAAGAAACGCTTTTCATTGACGATTCCATTCAACATATTGAAGGAGCAAAGAAGATGGGATTAAATACGGTCTTTCTGGAAAAGGGAAAAACGATTTTAGATTTGTTTACTTAATTTCCTGACACAATTCCACCAGCACTCCATGTGTGCTTTTAGGATGAAGAAAGCAGATGAGTTTATTGTCAGCGCCTTTCTGAGGTTCACTATTCAGCAATTGAAAGCCTTCTTTTTCAAGCCGCGCCATTTCCGATTTAATATCTTCTACTTCATAGGCGATATGATGAATGCCTTCTCCTTTTTTCTCTATGAATTTTGCAATAGGACTTTCGGGATTTGCGGCTTCGAGCAATTCAATTTTTGTATCTCCTATCTGAAAGAAAGAAGTGATTACGCCTTCTCTTTCCACTGTTTCTGATTTGTACGGCTTTTTCCCAAAAAGTTTTGAGAACAATTTGTTAGCTGAAGTAAGATTTTTTACGGCTATTCCTATGTGTTCGATTTTTTTCATAAAAAAACCCCTCCGCATGGGCGCGAGGGGAAAATAATATCAGGGATTTTTCAAGGGTTACTTCTTAATAAATTCAGCCGTTTTATTATCATAGTTCAGATAATAAACTCCTTTCGCAAGGTTTCCGCAATCAACCGATTTTCCGAATCCTTTCTTAACCACATTTCCGTACTGGTCATAAATTTCATATAAAGTTTCAGCAGAGAAAGTAATGTCTTTGGTAACACGCTGCGGGGCAAAAGTAATTTCAGGGATGGCAGAAACAAACTTCACAGGTTTTGAATATCTCGGCTGGCTGGTATAATCAATTTGTTTGATGCGAATTTGATTTTCACCTGAATGGAGGGTAGTTATTTTGAAAACATAATCGTTGTTATCTCCAATTCCTTTTCCATCAAGTTCTCCAACTTTCACCCATTTGTTCCAGCGATATTGTTCAATCACGAAAGGAAGTTTTCCTGTCTCATTTTTGGTGTTCCATTTCAGCGTTCCATCATTATCAAGTTTCATGGTAATCACCTCAAAGGTACTCTTGGGTTTCAGCACTTCCGGATTCAGAACTTTTGGCTTGCAATCGTCTTTATGGGTGATTTTAACAGTCACCTTGTCTCCTATTTTAAACTGGTAGTTGTTGAAATCAATTTCAAACGCGCTGGAATTGATCTCATCGGTGGTAACCTGTCCGTTCACTTCCACTTTCTGAACGCAGAAACCTACTCCTGTGCCGGCAAACGGATTTTGCACATATAAATTTTTGCCTTGATAATTTCCCTCCAGAATAATATTCCCGGCAGAAGAAATAAACACAATGCTCAGGAATCCTTGAATCAGAATAACAATCTTTTTCATTCGCTTAATAACTCGTTTTTTAGTGGCACAAATATAATACTTTATTGAAATGGCAACATTTTTAAAAGGATTTTGTGGGGGGTGTTCCGAGCCAATAATTTGTATTTTTGCCCGCATTTTGTACTGTAATTCATGAAAAAGTTTACCCTTTTTTTAGTATCATTATTAGTATATGGCTGTGGGAATCCGGGCAGTAATTCTAATGCCCATCCCGAAGCAGTAGGCGGAAGGGTATATGGGGGGATGCTTCGGGTAAATGAAACAGATCCTTATGTTTCTCTTTTCCCACCTGCCATTTCAGATGCAGTTTCCAATAACATTGCCAACCAGATTTATGAAGGCCTTGTTCGGCTGGATACTAAAAAAATCACTCTGGTGATGCCCTGCATTGCAGAAAGCTGGCAGATAAGTGAAGATGGAGTGGTTTATACTTTCAAACTCAAAAAAGGAGTGATGTTTCATAACGATGCCTGTTTTACAGAAGGTATCGGGCGCGAAGTAAGAGCGCAGGATTTCAAATATTCTTTTGAACAGATTTGCACCCCATCCGAAAACAACCTGCTTTCTGAATTAAGAAACTTTGTAAAAGGCGCAAAAGAATATTATGAAGCAGGTAAAAAAGGAAGACCATCGTTTGAACTTGAAGGAGTGAAAGTGCTCGGAGATTATGAACTGCAGATTACTCTTAATGCTCCGTCCAGTTCTTTTTTGTACCTGTTAGCAGGTCCTTCCGGATACGTAATTCCTCATGAAGCCGTTGAAAAATATGGCAGCGAAATGAAAATCGGAACCGGCCCGTTCATGTTCAGCAGCGCAAGTACCGATGATAACGTTCTTCTTCTCAGGAATCCATCTTATCACCGAACGGATTCTCTTGGCAATAAGCTTCCTTTTTTGGATTCAATCAACATCCGTTTCATTTCTGATAAAACAAAAGAACTGGAGGCGTTTAAAAATGGGGAGATACAGATTATCTTCGGATTACCGGCTGCATCCATCAGCACCATGGTGGAACAGCAGATTGCCGATTTCAGCAGCAAGAACCCCAAATATTATTTGCAGCGCAATTCGGAACTGATGACCCAGTATTACCAGTTCAATATCATGCGCAAGCCGTTTGACAATATAAAAGTAAGACAGGCATTTTCTTATGCTATTGACCGCGATAAAATAATTTCTGATGTGCTGAATACAGAAGCATTTGGTCCCGGCATTTGCGGGCTCACCCCTCCCGGGATTTCCGGCTACGACATTACTCAAATCAAAGGATATAATTTTAATCCCGATAAAGCGAAAAAACTGTTGGCGGAGGCGGGCTATCCCGATGGAAAAAATTTCCCGCAAGTGACCATTGAAGTAAACAGCGGAGGAGGCAAGTATGCGGATGTGGTGGAAGAGGTAAAGAAACAGCTAAAGAAAGTACTGAATGTTGATATTGATTACACAGTGGTTCCGTTCATTCAAAAACTGGACGATTCAAAACTAGGCAAGTCAGATATTTTTCGCTCCGGCTGGGCGGCAGATTACCCGAGCCCGGAAAATTTTCTGCGCACGCTGTATGGAGGAGATGTTCCCGACAGCTTGAATGTGCCTTCCTATCCTAATTCTGTCCGCTATAAAAATCCAATGTTTGACAGTCTGGTTGTGAAAGGATCTAAAGAAAGAAACCAGGACAGCGCCTATGCGGATTTTATTAAAGCGGAACAACTGATGATGCTGGATGCGCCCTTGATCATTCTCTGGTATGGCGAAAACCTGAAGATGATTCATTCGTATGTGAAGAATTTTTATTTTAACCCCATGAACTACAAGGATTTTTCGGAAGTATATATCATGAAAAACCCTCCTGCCCATAAACCCTGATTCGTTTTCTCTCCATGCAGATTCGCTGCATCGTAAAACCAAAAAGCAAAATAGATTCCGTTTCTGTTAACGCGGATGGTTCGCTTCGTATCAAAATAAAAGCGCAGCCTGTAAACGGAAAAGCCAACGCGTATCTGGTTGAATATTTATCCGAAGTTTTTGGTCTGCCGAAGAAAAACATAGAAATCATTTCAGGATTTACAAGTTCCCATAAAAGACTTAATATTGTAGCGGAAGACGAAGGAGTTCTTAAAAATAAGATTGCAAGGTTTAAAAGTTGAATTGCTTTTATTGATTGATTGCTATATTGTTTTATTGTTTTATAGGTATATGCACATAAGAATCCCAAGCATGACAGGACTTATCCAAACTCTGCGGCTCTCTGCGAAAATCTCAGCGTTCTCTGCGGTTGGATTTCCATCCCTTCGGGAAAATTTTTTAACCGCTGAGTTCACAGAGAAAAATCACGCTGAGAACCGCAGAGAAATACAAGAATTAACTATAAGGCGACCTAAGTGCATATACCTATTGTTTTATTGCCTGTGGAAAAACGATTAATGTAATATGGGAAAAAAGTATTTAACACTCAATGATATTGAAGCGTATAAAATCTCATTTCATTTAAGTAATTATACTTGGAATATAGTTGTTAAATGGGATTTTTTTTCACGCGATACTGTAGGCAGACAATTTGTTCGATCAGTAGATTCCATTTCTGCAAATATTGCCGAGGGGTTTGGCAGGTATTCTAAAAAGGATAAAATAAAATTTTACCGTTATAGTTTTGGATCCTTGCACGAATCGTTTGATTGGAATCAAAAAAGCAAGGTGAGAGGGCTTTTAAAAGAAGAAAAATACCAATCTGTTTTTTCAGAACTTCAAAAACTCCCTCAATCGATTCACCACTTGATTAACTTTACAAATGATAAACTGAAAATATGATTCATAATCAACCTCGGACAAAATCAGAATAGTACAATAAATCAATATGTCAATAAAACAGTAATTCCTATGAGATACAACCAAATTCCCCAACAGCTTTTCATCAACAACCGCAAGCGGTTTGTGAAAGAACTAAAAGCAGGGTCGCTGGCTCTTTTTAACAGCAGCGACATCATGCCTATGAGCGCTGATGGCTCCATGCCGTTCAAACAGCAAACAGATATTTTCTGGCTCTCGGGCGTTGACCAGGAAGAAAGCATCCTGCTGATCTTTCCTGACGCTAAACTTAATGAGCATAAAGAAATTCTTTTCCTGAAAGAAACCAACGAGCACATTGCCATCTGGGAAGGAGAAAAACTTACCAAGAAACGCGCAACAGAAACTTCTGGCGTGCAAACAGTTTACTGGCTTTCGCAATTCAAAACTATTTTTCATCAGCTGATGTGCGAGTGCGAACATGTTTATCTGAATACGAATGAACATTTGCGCGCTGTGATTGAAGTTGAAACCCGCGATTCACGCTTTGTAAAATGGTGCCGGGAGCAATACCCGCTTCATAATTATGAGCGCGTTCAGCCGCTCATGCACAAGTTGCGGGCGATAAAATCAAAAGAAGAAGTAGCACTGATTCAGCAGGCATGCGACATCACCGAAAAAGGTTTCCGCAGATTGCTCCCGCTTGTAAAACCCGGTGTGTGGGAATATGAAATTGAAGCCGAACTGATTCATGAGTTTGTGCGCAACCGCTCAACAGGATTTGCTTACACGCCTATTATCGCATCGGGCTTCAACGCCTGTGTGCTGCATTACATTGATAACAACAAGCAATGCAAAAAGAACGATGTGATTCTGCTGGATGTGGCTGCTGAATATGCCAACTACGCTTCTGACTTAACAAGGTGCCTTCCTGTGAGCGGAGAATTTTCTAAAAGACAAAAGGCGGTTTACAATGCTGTGCTTCGCGTGATGCGTGGCGCCATCTCCATGCTGAAGGTTGGAAATAATATTATTGATTACAACGAAGCCGTGGGAAAATTAACGGAAGAAGAACTCATCAAGCTCAAACTTCTCAAACTTTCTGATGTGAAAAAGCAGGATCCGGCAAATCCTCTCTACAAAAAATATTTCATGCATGGCACTTCGCATTATCTCGGACTGGATGTGCACGATTACGGAAGCCGCTACCGCAAGTTTGAAGCCGGAATGGTTTTTACCTGCGAACCCGGCATTTACATCCGCAGGGAGAAACTCGGCATCCGACTGGAAAACGATATTCTCATCACCAAAAACGGAAATGATGATCTGATGAAAAACATTCCCATTGAAGCGGATGAGATTGAGGAGATGATGAATGCTAAATAAATTATCATATTGATATATTGTTACATGGTTAAATTGTTTTATTGTCCATTTTATTTTTAGCAATATAGCAATCCAACAATAAAACAATGATTAAGCAAGCGGAGTTTAGGAACGTAAAGGTCAGGTACAGCGATAAGGGAAAAGGGCGAGTGATTGTTTTGCTTCACGGGTTTCTGGAGAGTTTGGAAATCTGGGATGAGTTCTCCGCTAAACTTTCAAAACGATTTCGTGTCATCGCCATTGATTTGCCCGGTCATGGAGAAACTCCCGCAATAGGATATGTTCACAGCATGGAACTCATGGCGGAGTGCGTGAAATCAGTTTTGGATTCTCTTGAATTGAGAAAGTATGTGGTGGTCGGGCATTCCATGGGAGGATATATTGCGCTGGCGTTTGCCGAATTGTTTCCGCAGAATCTTTCAGGGCTTTGTATTTTTCATTCCACCGCCATGCCCGATTCAGATGAAAAGAAAAAAGACCGAGACCGCGTTGCTGAAATTGTGAAAAAAGACCACACGCAATTTGTCTCCGATCTGATTCCAAAACTTTTCGCGCAGAAAAATGTTCCGCTTTTGAAAGATGAAGTGGGCAAAGCAAAACAAATTGCGCTCAATACTCCCAAAGAAGGAATTGTTGCCGCACTGTTAGGAATGAAAGAGCGCCCTTCGCGCGAACTGGTTTTGAAGAACGCCACATATCCTGTTCTGTTTATCATCGGCAAGCAGGATGTGATTCTTGCCTGGGACAATCTTCTTCTGCTAACCAGTTTGCCAAAGAAAAGTTTCAACATTGTTCTCGAACATGCAGGGCACATGGGTTTTTACGAAGCGCCAGAAGAAACATTTAAAACAGTGAAGAAGTTTTCAGGGATGTGTTTCAGGGAAAAGGGTAAATAACTTACTGCACTATCACTTTCTCTGTAAATACATTTTCTCGGCTGGTTGCTTTTATGAAGTAGATGCCTTTGGGACGCTCACTTAAATCAATTGTGAGATTCCTTACTCCGCTCGGAATAACACTTTGTGTCACTTTTTCTCCGAGGGTGTTGTAGATTTCTATAGTGTAGTTAATATTTTGCAACTCACCTTCATCTGTGAGTTTAATGGTGAACGAGCCATTATTAGGATTGGGATAAATAATCATATCTTGATTTTGTATTTCTCTGTTTAATTCAGTATTTTGATTTATTGCCGTTTGAGTAGTTTGGGATTCAATCAAGGTATCAGTTATAATTGTACTATCTGCATTCTTTGCTGGATCTGGAGGTTGGATTATATTGCATGGGTCAAGATATGCTCTAAAATGTGTGTTGCCTCCCGTTCCACTTCTAAATCCGGGTAGTAATGAAACTTTATCTCCTGCAATTAAGGTTACATTTCTATTATTGTGAATAGCGCAACTCATATCAACATTATGAACTGCACGAAATTTCCATGGGAAAAAAAAGGAACCACTGTTAATTGGGACACATGAAACAGATGAATTTTGCGGGATCTCGCATTTACATTCAAGCCCGTCATCAAATCTTGTAACATTAATCACATTGGAGTACTTGATATATACGGCTGCACCAATCTGAACGTATACAAATAGAAGTTTGGTCCATGGTTGTACATACAGTCGCACCTGATATGCTCCTGATAATGGAGGAATATTGCTGAAAACTACTGAAGGCGGTATGCAGGCGCATGGATCACAGTGATTAGGGTCACCGGGAGGTGGAGCTGGGCAACATGCCGAGACACAGTTGTTATATTTAAACTCTTGAGTGACTTGTGCTATATTAATACCATTTCGATATAATGTCCATATATAGTTTTTTCTTCCCTCCCAGGCAAAATCATAGTTGGAGGAAAAATTCAGAGGGACAATGGATGGACAGGTAGTAAAATTAATATCATTAGTTCCATTATTACCATATAAAACAGGAGGGTCGAATTGCGCCCAACCGAAGGTGTTTAATCCTAAAAATAAAAACAGTAGGTAGAATATTTTAGTTCTCATGGATAATGTTTTTTAGGATTTTTAAAATCTATAATTTATTTGAATGCTAAAATTATCCAGTGATAGATAATAACCATAATTATAAAAGCCCTTATCAAATCTCAAAATAATATCGGAGCGTTGTTTTATAGTATATCCTATAATAGCGCCATAACCAAAACCTACGCCCTCTGGATGGTACCATCCAGAGGGAGGATTATAGAGATTGCGGTATGTTTCGCTTGCGAATGAAAAATTCCTAACGATGGGTAATGTTGTATTTATTGCTACAGCAAGAAACCAGTGAGGGGAATACCATCCGCTCAGAACTTCTGTTCTGAAACTAAGGTCATATATCGTGAAAGATTCTGAGTACATTCCTACCATTGTCAGATGGCTCTTTACTGCGGTTTTGAATTTGTTTTTATTGCGTATTAATATATGCCCTCCTGCTGATAATCCTGTTTGCTCTAATTGTATCCCCTGATTAATGTCTATACCAATACCCAACGGAATGTCTGTAGTCAAAATTACTGGTTGCCTGAAGCGCTCTAATACCCTTGAATAGCCAAGCAGATGGATAATGTTCTTTCTCTTTAACAAAGAATCTGAATAGTTGAAATCCTGACAGCGGATTCCTTCTACGCTAAGTATTAAACCTATTATCATCCAAACTTTTATTCGTTTCATAATTCATCTTATATTTTTGCCTATTTGTTATTAAATGTTTTGAGATATTCTCCTGTTACCTCTAAACCTAATTTAAGGAACAGTTGTTTTAGAATTGCATTTTCTTTTTCTACCTTTTCTAATCTCTGATAAATATCAATAATATCCAAACTGTTATCTTCAACATTGCCAGTTAATCCTTTCATAGTGTGAGCAAGTTTTAATCCATCAGAGGTTATTATGCTTTCTGGTTCAACATCCGGCAGGTGTTTGAATTCTTTAAAATAGTTCATCTTGTCCTGCCATGTCATTCGTTTGTAAGTGGATTCAAATTTATAATCGCACCAACCGCCCGTTGCTTCAACAATAACTTCCTGACGCGCTTTAATTTTTCCATTAACGGCTAATCTTTCAGAGGGACATGTTGTGCCTATTCCTACATTTCCGTCAACGACCAATTTTGGTCCGCCAACAAAAACTCCATCTTCAAAATCACCGTCATAATTTATAACAAGATTATCTTGCCCAGCTTGCCATCCATCATGAACTAAAGCGCGGTTAGCGGTTTTAGTTTTTTGTGGTCGTCCGTCAAACATTCCAAGTTTAAAATCAGAACCGCCATTGATGATGTATCCACGCACATCTAATGTAGATTGGGGAGTTGTTGTGCCAATACCAACATTACCAGAAAATAACGCATTACCAGCAACATCTAATTTTTCAACAGGGTTTGATGTCCCAATTCCTACATTGCCTGTTGTTCCCGCTCCACTTGCTTGCCTTACTGTAAGTGTAGGTATATCGCTATTGAAGCCAATCATAAAAGAATTTTGTTGGCTATTTAAAAGATATGGGAAAGGAGATGTGCCAGTTCCAGTTCCAAATAGTATGGAATTTGTACCCGCGGCAAGAACATAATCACCTACAGCGATTGAACCAATTCCGGCAGCTGTTGCGAAACCTCCTACTGCGACTGCATGAATTCCTATTCCATTTGTATTATATCCAATTCCTATTCCTTTTTGAGTACTTGTGGTTTGGTCATTATAAAGACGCGGATAAAAAGCGTCTATAACAAGCGTACTGTCTCCAAATCTAATTATACTATCGGGTGAAGTAATTCTGGGAGTGATGATTTTATTTGTAACGGTAACTGTATTAAAGGTAGGGTTGTTAGAAAGAGGAGTAGAAGCAGTAGTTTGAATAGTATTGTCAGGAAATTTAAAACCTCCTGATGTGCTTTGAATTGTTCCTTCTACTGTGAGTTTTTCTGTGGGAGAAAAAATTCCGATTCCGACTTTGCCGATGTTACCGGCATTAATAATTGTGTTATTATCATTTGGAGAAAATATTACAGTGCTGCTATCACAAATCATACTACCACCACCCTGTTGACCGCTAGTAGGAGGAATGATAATGCATGTAACTTGAGTGACCGTATCTGCTGTTTGAATGCGCAATGCTCCGTCATCACGCATAGCGCCTTTTTCGGTAACAACAAGTGAATTCTTACCTACTTTCAGCAGTTGAACACTATCGCGGGTGGCTGTGGTTTGAAATGTTCCGTCAGGAAACAAGAGCGTATCTGTTTTGGTAATTCCTTTTACTTCTAATTGTGTTGAAGGAGTGGTTGTTCCAATGCCTGCATTACCGCTTGAAGGAAATGTGTTTTGTGCGTTTACAGCACAATAGAAAAGCAATGAAAGAGGGAAGATGATTTTTTTCATGCGATGTGTTTTAGGTTTGTGAAAAGAGCAGACGATGAATGATTCGGCTAAGGTATTCGCTTTGTGTGCTTTCGCCAAACTATTTCAAGAGTTTTCGACCAATAAAAACAATTCATCTTTCATCTGAAATAATTATGAGATGAACCTGCTTGTTTTATCTATGAATGATTTTTGAAAGGAAAATTTTTATTTCCCCGCCCTGTTCTCCTCCTTCTGCCACTTATCAACAGCCCTTTGCTGTTTTTCCTTTTTTCAACTATTTTTCAGGAGTGATTTTTCATAGGAGCAACGCCCGCGCACAAAAAATATTTAGCCTGTTTAAAAATTATTTTCTGTTCATTTCCCCAAAAATTCTGGCAAGGGATTTGAACGTTATGTAATCAAATAAATAAATAAAACAATTTAAAACAAAAAAAACAATGTACGGAAACATCTCGGTTACGCTGTCAGCAGCTGACAAAGCGGCCATTAAACAAAAAGTGCAGGACATTCTTGCCATCCTTCAGGCAAGCGGCACCACCATCATCAACCTCACGCAGGACGAGCGCAAATCGCTCCCTAAAATGGGAAACAAGCGATACGCTTTTGTGAAGCGGCTCATTCAGGCGGTGAAAGAAAATTTATCACACATTCCTCCGAGTTACAATGTGCCTGCCATGGAACAGGATTTTTCGGGTTTTGACGACCTGAATGAAGTGCGCATCCCCATCATGCAGTTGTTTGAAAAAGTGGATGACACACAGCGTGGCGCTGGCAGCGAAGCGTACGAGGCGGCATTAAAAGGAAAGGCATTGATCGAAACTGCCAACCGCGATAATCCGGGATTGGATGCCGTGGTTGCCGAACTGCAGGAATTTTTTGACCATGCACAGCAGGAAGAAGACGGAGGTCCGACTCCCGCACCAACACCAGTGCCACCTCCCGCGCCAATACTTTAACTATGGGTTAACCCCGTGGAAATACTTTCTCGGGGTTAATGCAAAAAGGCGTTCCGATTATACCCGGAATGCTTTTTTTTGAATGAAAAACAAAAACCATTCTACATATTGTAGAATAAATTCTAAATAAAGTAGAAAAACTTCTACTATAAGCAGAACAAATTCTAAAAAAAGCAGAAAACATTCTATTCTGTGTAGAAAAAATTCTAAATAAAAGAGAAAAAAATCTATTTCCTGTAGAATTAATTCTACAATAAACAGAATAAATCGTGCAATTATGGAAACTCATTTAGGTAAAAAACTAAAGCAACTGCTGAGGGAGCGGAACATCAGCGCAGTGAAATTTTCAGAAATGATTGAATATGATTTCAGGGGTGTATATAAAATGTTCAGACGACAACACTTCAACACCTCCTTGCTGGAAAAAATTTCTGCTGCGCTGAATCACGATATGTTTCAATACCTGCGGGTTGAGGGAAATTCACCCGCTGAAAACAAACTAAAAGAAAAAATTTCTGCGCTTGAAAAAGAAATTGAATTTCTGAAGGAAATAATTCAATCGCTGAAGAAAAAATAAAAAACAGGTTAATTAATGTTCAGGTAGCCCCAGCCCGTATTCTTTTTTCTTCTTTTGTTTTTTATTTTTTCTGCCGCTTCCATAATATCGGCAAGCAAAAGTTTAGGATTGCGCTTAGACATAGTTAATATCCTGTTCTATTTCGCGCATGTACTGGGCTTTTATCCCGTTTTTAGAAACCAGGTCAACTTTTTTGTTCAGGATTTTTTCCAGTTCGGTGGCAAGGTCAATGAATTCAAGCCCTATGGGTTTTTTAAATTCTACCAATATATCCACATCGCTGTCTTCGCGCTGTTGCCCTCTTCCGTAAGAGCCAAAAACGGCAAGCGCCATTACTCCGTACTTGTCATACAACTGTTGCTTGTTCCGTGTCAGGATATTTTTTATGTCAGCCAAACTTTTCATACTTCAAAGGTAAGCAGGAAAATTGAATTCAGCATGAGCATTATTTCTTACCGTATTTCTCGCGGGGTTCGGCAGCAAGGAAAGAATTATGTTGGCTTTGTAAGTTTTTTTCTTCAGTTTCATTTCTGCGGCAATCCCAGCCCGTATTCTTTTTTCTTCTTTTGTTTCTTCATTGCTTTTTTCATTTCGCGGGTGTTGCTGAAACTTGCGCTCTCTTTGGCATTTTCTTTTTCCATTTTCTTTTCCTGTCTTGATTTGAAATGGAATTTAAAGATATGGAACTTTTTCTTCTTTTTGCCCGTGCCTACATTCGGGTTTTTGTGTCTGCCTTTTGAAGTATTGGAAGGAGAGTTTTTGTTCAGCTTTACGTTGGATGCAAATGCATCGGTTCCATTATCCTTATTATCTTCTATTTTCCTCTTCCTGAATTTTTTCAGCTTCTTGCCATTGGCTTTCTCTCCATAGCTCATGGAGGTGTTGTTATTGGCTGTAAAACTTCCCGAACTCACATCTTCTCCTTTTATTTTATTTTTTCTTCCTCCTTTGATCCGCCTGCCTTTTGATTTTTCACCGTAGTCCTTTACTTTGGTATTCGAAGCAAAGGCATCGCCCGTATCATCGCTTTTCATTTTTCCTTTCTTCATTTTTCTCGCCCGCTTGCCGCTTGCCTTGTCGCCATAATTTTTTGTCTTTGTATTGGATGCAAATGCGTCATCAAGATTGCTTCCTTTAATATTATTTTTTCCGCGCTTGGTTCGTTTGCCTTTTGACTTTTCTCCATAATCTTTGGTTTGTGTGTTTGAAGCAAACGCATCATTCAGGTTACTTCCTTTCACATTATTTTTTCCTCGCTTGGTTCGTTTGCCTTTTGACTTTTCTCCGTAATCTTTTGTCTGTGTATTAGAAGCGAACGCATCATTCAGGTTACTTCCTTTCACATTATTTTTTCCTCGCTTGGTTCGTTTGCCTTTTGATTTTTGACCATAATCTTTTGTCTGGGTATTTGAAGAAAATGAATCACCTGTTTTTGATTTTTGTTTTTGTTTTTTTTCTTTGAAGGAATCTTTCTGAACGGTGTATTTATCCTTCCCGTTTTTAGTGCGGAATGAATCTTTTTGCTTTACAGTTTTTTGTCCGGTTTTTTTCTTCCCAAAGAAACCGCGTTCGGTCTGGGTTTTCTGTTTTGGAGGATTATCGGTAGTGGGAGAATTTTGTCCATGCGCATTTGGTTCAGCAAGCAAAATCCCTGAAAGGAAAATGGAGAAAAATATCTTTGTTCTCATTTTGAAGAAATAAAGATACAAATAAAAAATAAGAATGTAAAAACCCGCCTGCCAAAGGTAGATCAGGAGAGCGGTTCTGCCAGCACTACGTCTTCCAGTTCAACGGGAGTTTTCAGCCGCTCGCAGGTGATGCGGTCGTTTACCCGTTCTGCAATTTTGTAGCGCATGCGTTCAGCAGCGGTTGAAAAGAAATGCACCCACTCATTGCCGTAGCTGTTTTCCCAGATAACTCCGAAAACTTCTCTTCCTCCGCGCAGTTTGAATTTGCATGGCGTGTCGTTAAACTTTAGAAATTCTGATCGGTTCATAATGGTTTGGTTTATTTTCAGTACAAATATTGCTCATTGTAACGTGAAAACCCAAAAACTTGTTTCAAATACTTGTTCACCAAAAAAAGCTGATTGTTAATATCTCAGTGAGACCACATGATGACTTTGGGATTGTTCCTGTACCGCCCGAGCATTTCTTCATCTGCAGCAAGGATGGTGATGAAATCAATAAGCGGAAGAATTCCCAGGCAGCCGCCCAATGTGCCTATATAGGCAAAAGGCATGTAGGGTTTTGTTCCCAGATATATTCTATGCAAGCCAAGCATGCCAAATGGGAATGGAAAAGCAAGAACGGCAGCAATGAGCTTTTTGGTTTTATGTTTTGGTGCTTGGGCAGAATCAAACGCAACAATCAAAGAGGGTGTGTCAATAAGAGTAATCGGGACGAATACTTGTCCCATTTCAGATGAAAAAACAGTATCGTAAATTATGATAGTATCACCTTCTCTAATAGAAATATCTTTTGCATGAGTAATGATACAATTCGCTATTAAAAATATAGTCAGAGAAATTTTTTTCATACTGGATTCAAAAGTACAATTTCCGCTCCGATTTGATTTTAAGAAAAAAAGATACTTTTGTATCAATAATTCATTCCAAAATAAATTCCACATGAAAAAAATTATTACCCTTTCTACAATTACTACAATGATACTTGTGGCAAGTTTTGCATTTGCAGGCACAAAATCTTTAAAGCATAAGAAGAATTTTTTATCTGCTCCTTCTGTTGATTTGTTTCATCACTCAACAAATTTAATGGCAAAAGACAAAGGAGGCGATGCATTTGCCCAAGGGAAACTAGTTATATCCGCAGGATATGGATGGCCCAATCTGGGCAAAGCAGTTGTAACCGCTCTTATAGGAGAGGGTGCAACTAATATTAAGGCAACCGGTTTGGGTCCCCTCCACTTCAGGGCTGAGTATGGCTTATCGGATGGTGTAGGTATGGGAGTAAGTGTGAACTATATATCATTCGGTGTAAAGTACACCGATTATGATGTTGCGACAGGAACTAAACCTTATGACTATGCAATTAGTCGTTCCTCTCTAAGCATACTCGCGCGTATTAATTTTCATTTTGGAACTACAGAACAATTGGACCCCTATTTTGGAATAGGCGCTGGATATAAACAGGTAACATGGAAATTTACTTCTACGGATCCCAATTATGTGGAGGAGAGTATTCCCGGATTCAGCCCGTTTGGTTTTGAAACAACCATCGGACTTCGTTATTATTTCACAGATGGTTTTGGAATATACACAGAGATGGGCATCGCTAAATCTATAGTTCAGGGAGGATTGGTAGTAGCGTTCTAAAAAGTATAGGAAAAACTTTCTTAAAGTTTAGCTTTCACTTCCACCTGCTCGTAGCCCTCGATGATGTCGCCTACCTGCACATCATTATAACCCTCTATACTGAGTCCGCATTCCTGCCCTGATACCACTTCTCTTACATCGTCTTTGAAGCGCTTGAGCGAGGAAAGAGCGCCTGAGTGAATTACCACGCCATTTCGGATGACACGAATCTTGGTATTGCGGTTTATTTTTCCATCCAGCATCATGCAGCCCGCGATGGCTCCCACTTTCGTGATGTTGAACACTTCGCGCACTTCAATGTTGCAGGTGATTTTTTCCTGAAACTCAGGGGCAAGCATTCCTTCCATCGCATCTTTCACTTCGTTGATAGCGTTGTAAATGATGGAGTAGAGGCGGATATCAATTTGTTCCTGCTCGGCAAGTTTTCTGGCAGAAACGGAAGGGCGGACATTAAAGCAAACAATGATGGCGTTGGAGGCAGAAGCCAGAAGCACATCCGAATCTGAAATCTGACCAATGCCTTTGTGAATGATATTGACGTGAATTTTTTGAGTGGAAAGTTTTAACAGTGAATCTGAAAGTGCTTCCACCGATCCGTCCACATCGCCTTTAACAATAATATTTAATTCCTGGAAGTCACCGATGGCGATACGCCTTCCGATTTCATCCAGCGTAATATGTTTTTTAGTGCGGAGCGATTGTTCGCGCTGCAGCTGCATTCGCTTGGTAGCGATTTCTTTTGCCTGTCTTTCATCAGACAGCGCGTTGAATTTATCTCCTGCCTGCGGAGCGCCATCCAATCCCAGAATCTGAACCGGAGTGGAAGGGCCGGCTTCGTCAATCGGAGTTCCGCGTTCGTTATACAATGCTTTTATTTTTCCGCTGAAAGATCCTGCAACCAAAACATCGCCCATGTGAAGCGTTCCTGCTTTTATAAGAATAGTGGCAACGTATCCTCTTCCTTTATCTAAGGAAGATTCAACAATGGTTCCGGTGGCGTGTTTGTGCGGATTTGCTTTCAGTTCTTTCACTTCGGCTTCGAGCAAAACTTTTTCCAAAAGCAATTCAACATTTTTTCCTGTCTTGGCGGCTACTTCCTGGCACTGATATTTTCCGCCCCAGTCTTCCACGAGCAAATTCATTTGAGATAACTGCTCTTTTATTTTTTCAGGATTTGCTCCCGGCTTGTCAATTTTATTTATCGCGAAAATCATCGAAACGCCTGCCGCCTGCGCGTGGTTGATGGCTTCCACCGTTTGCGGCTTAATTCCGTCATCTGCCGCAATTACGATGATGGCAACGTCTGTTACCTGCGCACCGCGCGCGCGCATGGCTGTAAACGCTTCGTGACCAGGAGTATCCAGGAACGTAATTTTTTTTCCATTCTCCAGAATAACTCCGTAAGCACCGATGTGCTGAGTAATGCCTCCTGCTTCGCCAGCAATTACGTTTGCTTTACGGATATTATCAAGCAAGGATGTTTTTCCGTGATCCACGTGACCCATGACGGTTACTATCGGAGGACGTGGCAATAAATCTTCGGGTTTGTCTTCTTCTTCGTGAATATCTTCCAGCGCTTCCACGCTGATGAACTGAACCTGATATCCGAATTCTTCCGAAACCAACTTAATGGTTTCTGCATCCAGCCGCTGGTTGATGGAAACAAAAATTCCAAGCCCCATGCAAAAAGAAATAACTTCTGTGGCGGGCATGTTCATCATGGAAGCCAATTGGCTTACCGAAACAAACTCAGTAACTTTCAGGATTTGTTTTTCTGCTTCATCCTGCTGCGCCTGCAGCTCCATTTTTTCTCCCATTGCTTCCCGCTTCAGCTTCCTGTATTTTGCCGCGCGTGATTTTCCGGTGCCGCCAATGCGCGACAGGGTTTCTTTTATCTGGGAAGATACTTCCTGCTGTGTAACTTCAGGCCGCGCTTCCCTTCTTCTTCCGCCTCTGCGCCTTTGTTGCTGATGATGCTGAGATTGCGATTTTGCCGCATCTGATTGTTTGGTGGCATCGCTGGCAAAACGGGCATATTCGGTGTGCTGAACTTTCTGTTTTTTGATTCTCTTTTTCTTTTTCTTCTTATCAAATTCTTCTTCTTTTTCTTTTTCTACAGGCAATTCAATTTTTCCAACCACCGTAGGACCTTCGAGTTTCGAAAAAGTGGTTTTGTGCATCTCGGGTTCCGGAACGGGAACATGCTTCTCTTCTTTTTTGGACGGCTTCTGCGATTCTTCTTTTTTCTTTTTTGAAAGGGAATCCAGATCAATTTTGCCGACTTCTTTTATGGAGAATGACTGAGTTTCTTTTGGCGCGCGAATGATGTTTTCTTCAGCGGTCTGGTTGCTCCGGATGAAAAGTTCGTCTTCTTCTTTTCTTCGCGATGGACGCTCTTCAGCAATTTCTTCAATGGTGAGGGTTTTCCTGTTGTCCTTTTGTTCTTTGATGCGTTTTGACTCTTCTTTGTCTTTTTTCTCGGAGCCAAAACCATCCAGCAGCAACTCATAGAGTTCTGCAGAAATTTTCGCATTCGGATTATTCTCAACTTCCTGTCCTTTGCCTTTCAAAAATTCAGCAATAGTCCCAATGCTCACATTGAGTTCTTTTGCTACTTTGCTGAGACGATGTATGACTGTTTCGGACATCTTTTTTTATTTTGATTACACAGATTTCAGGAAGATTACACCGATTATTATTTATTCAAGAAATCGGTGTAATCTTATTTTTTTATCGGTGTAATCAAATAGTTTTATTCAAATTCTGCTCTTAATATTTTCTTCACTTCGTTTATGGTTTCTTCTTCAAGCTCGGTGCGTTTTACCAAATCTTCGTTTGGCAGTTCAAGAACGGCTTTCGCGGTGTCGCAGCCAATTTTTTTGAGTTCATCAATAATCCATTCTTCAATATCTTCTGCGAATTCATCCAGTTCAACGTCTTCAATTTCTTCTTCCACATCGCGGAACACATCAATCTCATAGCCTGTAAGTTTCCCGGCAAGCCGAATGTTATGTCCGCCTTTTCCGATAGCGAGAGAAATCTGATCGGGTTTCAGGTAAACTTCCGCGCGGTGCTTTTCATCATCTAATTTGACGGAAGTAATCTTCGCGGGGCTTAACGCACGCTGAATGAAAAGAGTTGAGTTAGATGTATAATTGATTACGTCAATGTTTTCGTTTTTCAGTTCGCGCACAATTCCGTGAATGCGCGAGCCTTTCATTCCCACGCAGGCGCCCACGGGGTCAATGCGGTCGTCATACGATTCAACAGCCACTTTGGCGCGCTCTCCCGGTTCGCGAACGATTTTTTTGATAGTGATAAGTCCGTCAAAAATCTCAGGCACTTCCAGTTCAAATAATCTTTCAAGAAATGCAGGAGAAGTTCTTGAGAGAACGATGAGCGGACTGTTGTTTTTCATTTCCACACGGGCAATCACGGCACGGATGGTATCTCCTTTTTTGAAAAAGTCGCTGGGGATTTGCTCCATCTTCGGCATGATGAGTTCGTTGCCATCATCATCCAGCACCAGCATTTCGCGCTTCCATATCTGATAAACTTCGCCTGTGATGATTTCTCCTATGCGGTCTTTATACTTATTATACACAGCGTCTTTCTCAAGGTCAAGAACGCGCCCAATTAAATTCTGGCGGATGGAGAGGATTGCTCTTCGCCCGAAATCATCGAGTTTCACTTCCTGAGCCACATCTTCATCTAAACTGAAATCTTTGTCAATTTTGTGAGCATCAGTGAGTGAAATATGTTTGTTCGGATCATAATCAAAACTATCTTCGGCAAACTCATCATCTACAACTTTTCGGTTGTGCCATATTTCTGGTTTGCCTTTGTCATTCACAATCACGTCAAAGTTTTCATCCGCACCGTATTTTTTTCGGATGATTCCTCTGAAAACATCTTCTAGGATGCTGATGAGCGTTACGCGATCAATATTCTTTACTTCCTTGAACTCCGAAAACGACTCAATCAGGGTTGCCAGGTTGTCTGCTTTTGGTGCTGTTTTAGTAGCCATTGTTATTGTTTTTAATTTTTTGAGCGATTAGAAAAGAAAAGGGGGACTTTGTCAATCCCCCTTCTCCAACTTCATATCTGGTGCAAATATAAATATAAATCCAATACACCGAAATATTTTTTCATAGGAAAGAAGGGGGTTTTACTACTTTTGTAACGATGATTTTCAGAAAATTTTCCTTCCTTATTATAGTATTATTCTCTCTCAATGCATTTTCACAGATTTCAACTACTTCGGATACCTCGCAACTTGACACGCTTTTCTTTCTGAACGGTGAAGTGAGAGCAGTGAAAGTGGTGGATACCGTTTATCACCTTGTCAGATTTCTTCCCGAAAAAAGAACAAGAAAGCCGCATGTGCAGGATGTGGAGAAGGACAGGATTTTTTCATTGAAGTTTTCCAACGGACAGGAAAGAATTGTTTATTTCCATGATTCCACCATTGGCAACGTATTCACGGTTCTTGAAGCAAAAATGTTCATGCTTGGCGAGCGCGAAGCCGACCAGCATTATAAAAACAAATGGCCGTTCATTTTCGGGTTTGTGGTTGGAGCCGGTTCGCCTATTGCTCTTTCAAACGCGGTGTTGCTTTCGCCCATTGCGCCTGCGGTTACCCCGCTTCACACGCTGATACCTGTGATTAAGATAGATACGGCAAAAATTGAGAACAAAAATTATCTGCAGTATGATACTTACCTGATGGGCTACGAAAAAGTAGCGCGGAAGAAGAACTTCATGCACAGTCTTATTGGTGCGGGAATCGGATTGGCAGTTGGATTGGGTGTATGGGCCGTTCCAGATAAAACATGGATGTCGATTGGAGATAAAACATGGGAAATGATTGGAGGTAAAAATTTCAGATATATTGTTTGTGGTTGGAGTGCGGAAATTGGCTTTGAAATTGGTTATGGTGTATGGAATCACAAAAAGCACAAAAAAAATAAAAAGTGAAAATCAAAAAGTGGGCTGACTTCCTGCTTTACTCCAACCTTTTTATTTCTTTCTGTGCAGGTGCGATGACCATTGAGACCTATTTTCTTATTCATTCCGAAATTAACTGGCTATATATTTTGTTTGTGTGTGCAAGCACGTTTGCACTGTATAATTTTCAGCGGTTGTTTTACACGGCTAAAGCATCCGGTGACAGCAAGTCAGAACGCCATCACTGGATTTTTGAAAACAAAAAACCACTGATGATTTTATCTGCAATTGCATTAGTGGGAATTGCAATAATCATTTTCTCTTTTCCTCTTAATTTTATTTTATGGTTTTTACTTTTTGGTCTCATCTCGCTTTCCTACTTTCTTCCTTTCACCAATCTCAGAAGAATTCCGCTTGTTAAGGCAGCGCTGGTTGCACTTGTATGGACTTGCATTACCTATTATTTTCCTGTGTTATTTTTATCCCCCTCTGGAGGGGGTGCAGGGGGAGGACTGTCTCGGTTTTTTTTCCTGCTCTCATTAGCCATCGCTTTTAACATCCGCGATATAGAAATTGACCGAAAGTCAGCAGTAAAAACATTGCCTGTAATTTATGGTGAGATGCCGGCAAAACTTCTTTGCGTGATTTTTCTTTTAATTTTTTCTGCGTTGGTATTTTTGTCTGATTACGTTTTGAAAATTCAAATCGCATTATTGTTTTCATCACTTGTAACTGTCATTCTGATTTTTAATGCAAGCGAATCACGCTCAGAGTATTTTTATTCGCTATGGATGGATGGGATGATTTTGCTGCAGCTCCTGTTGGTATTGATAGCCGTAAACCTTTAATTGGTCTAAAAAGATGCTTTAAGTCAATAAGCAGGAAAAGATTTTTTTCTACCTTGTTCCCTAATAGTAACAAACCAGTTGCAGATTTTAAATATGAAATCGAATAAAAATAATTACCTTTTTTTATTAATAAGTTTTATATATTCTTTTTCAGTCATTGCACAAACTACCTTTAACTGGACCGGATATTCTAGCAACTCAGCCAGTTGGAACCCTTCGGTTAATTTTAATGTCACAACTGCCACAGCAGGAGGTGGAGTTTTTGACAGACGAGAAAGCGGCTCTTCAGGAACATCTGCCATAAGCGGTACAAGTGGCGATCAAGCTCAAAATTGCGGAACATACACTGGCTTAAGATTAGAAATGAGTGGCTCGGGAAATGGTTCAGGAACTGGCGTTTGGGATAATAGTATTACTGTAACTATAAATTTCCCAAATATTGTTATTGCTCCCGTCACCTTTAATATTTATGATATCACGGAAACTTTTTACTATGATGGATCTAATTATTATGTGTACTATCAGGATAAAGCTACAATCAATGCCCTTGATAATGCAAGCAGTCCGGTTATTCCAACCGTAACAATTTCCGGAGCAATTGATAATACGACTTCAGGAAATTCAAGGGTCTTAACAGCAAACAGTGTAAATGGTGCCTGTGCCAATCAGGCAGTTTCAGTTGGAACGGCAGGGCAGCAGATAAAACAAATCACAATAGTATATTTAAGTCAAGATCCGCCAACACATTGTCCTGCACCGGCTGGCTCTCCGGTGCGTTACGGAGTTTCTCAATACCAATATATTTTTATTTCTCCCATTACAGTTTCAGGATTATTGCCTGTTGAATTACTCTCCTTCACAGGCAAATGTGATGCAAACAAAAAAATATTTGAATGGGCAACCGCTTCAGAAACCAACAATGATTATTTCACCATTGAAAAAAGCAAATATGGACTTGAATTTGAAAAACTGGGAGAAATTAAAGGAGCAGGTAACAGCAGCACGCAGAAAAATTATAAAACAGAATTTACTGAAGAAGATGAATATTATTACTACCGCCTGAAGCAAACGGATTTTGACGGAAAGTTTTCTTATTCAAATATTGTTCACGTCAATTGCTTTCAGAATTATTACGATGGCGCTTCTCTTTCCCCGAATCCGGCAACTGATGAAATAAATATTCATTTTGAATCTGCCACAAACGCAAATGTTGAATATACAATCACAGATATTTTTGGAAGAACTTTGAAACAGGAAGCAAAAGCGCAAAGCGGAAATGTATTTTCAATTGACACCAAGCAACTTCCGAAAGGAGTTTATTTTTTCAGATTAAAGCAAGAAGATGGATTGAATTCTTTTCCTGCTTTGAGATTTATTAAGCAGTGATTTTTTTCAAGCTTTCGGAAATAATTTCTCCCGCTTTTTTCAAATCACCTTCCGTATGTGCCTCACTCACAAACCCCACTTCATATCCCGAAGGTCCGAGATAAACTCCGCTTTCTAAAAGTTTGTGATACGATTTTCTGAAATGTTTCATGGAGTCAGCATCAATTTCTTCTGCACTTTTGATTTTTTCTTTATCCGTAAACGCAAGCCAAAATATACTTCCAATTGAAAAAACTTTTACTTGTGATTTGTGACTTATGATTTGTGACTTTATATTCTCCACAAACATTTTCGTCTTCTTCTCAAGCCCTTTGTAAAATCCTTTCTTCAAACATTCAGTAAGCTGTGCAATTCCTGCTGCCATCGCCACAGGATTTCCGCTAAGCGTTCCCGCCTGATACACATCTCCTTCGGGAGAAATCTTGCTCATGATTTCCGCACTTGCTCCGTAAGCGCCAACAGGCAAACCGCCACCGATAATTTTTCCGTAAGTAATAATATCGGGTTTGATATTATAGAAACCTGCTGCGCCAGTGAATCCGATTCTGAATCCTGAAATCACTTCATCAAAAATCAAGAGCGATTTATTTTCTGTACAGATGTTGCGGAGGAATTGCAAATAAGATTTATCCTGCAATAGCAAACCGTTATTGGCAGGAATCGGTTCGATGATAATGCAGGCAATTTGATTTTTGAATTTTGCGAATGCTTCGCGTACCGCTTCTTTATTATTCAGCGGACAAACAATTGTTTCGTTCACAAATGCTTCGGGAACTCCTGCGGAGGAAGTATTCCCGAAAGTCACCAAACCCGAACCTGCTTTCACCAGCAAAGAATCCGAATGCCCGTGATAACATCCTTCAAACTTTAAAATTTTATTTCGTTTTGTAAATCCTCTCGCCAGACGAATTGCGCTCATCACCGCTTCCGTTCCCGAACTCACAAAACGGATTTTCTCAATGAACTTATTATTCGACAGAATTAATTCTGCCAATTTATTTTCCAGTTCTGTTGGAGCACCGAATGAACTTCCCTTTTCTACAGTAGATTTTATTGCTTCCACCACTTTCGGATGCGCGTGCCCGAGAATCAGCGGTCCCCACGAACAACAAAAATCAATGTACTCGTTTCCGTCAGCATCCCAGATGTGAGAACCTTTTCCGCGGTCAATAAATAACGGAGTTCCTCCCACCGAGCGAAAAGCGCGTACGGGAGAATTCACACCTCCGGGAAAATAGCTTTTTGCTTTTTGGTATAATGCTTCTGATTTGTTCCTTCGGGATTTTTCTTTCTTCATACTTGGCGCAAAGATATATCTTTGGCTCTTTCTTAGTGAAGAATGATGAAATACGAAAACGCACTTCAATTCGCCCAAGCACAGGATAAAAAAGATCCGCTGAAAAAATTCCGTTCGAAATTTTTATTTCCGAAGCATAAAGGGAAAAATGTGATTTACTTCACAGGCAATTCTCTCGGGCTTCAGCCGAAGTCCGCTTCAAAATATATTCAGCATGAATTGGATGTCTGGGCAAAGTTTGGAGTGGAAGGACATTTCAAAGCGAAGAATCCTTGGTTTTCCTATCATGAAACTCTGGCTGAATCGCTTTCGAAAATTGTTGGAGCGAAACAGAGTGAAGTAGTAGCAATGAACCAGCTGACGAGCAACATTCATTTTTTGTTTGTGTCATTTTATCGTCCGGAAAAAGAGCGATATAAAATTCTATGCGAAGCAAAAGCATTTCCATCCGATCAGTACGCAATTGAATCACAGGTAAAATTTCACGGGTATAATCCTGAAAATGCAATCATTGAAGTAGCGCCAAGAGCAGGCGAACACTGTATCCGCCACGAAGATGTTTTATCTGCCATCGAAAAAAATAAAAACGAACTCGCGCTGGTTTTCATAGGAGGAGTGAATTATTACAACGGACAGGCGTTCGACATGAAATCAATCACCGAAGCGGGGCACAAAGCAGGAGCAAGGGTTGGTTTTGATCTGGCGCATGCGGCAGGAAATATTAAAATGAATCTTCACAACTGGAATGTGGATTTTGCCTGCTGGTGTTCTTATAAATATCTGAATTCAGGACCGGGAAATGTTGCCGGAGCATTCATTCATGAAAAACATCACAATAAAGATTTACCGATGTTTGCCGGGTGGTGGGGATATAATAAAGAGAAGCGTTTTAAAATGGAAAAAAACTTTGTGCCGATTCCTACTGCGGAAGCATGGCAGGTGAGTAACGCGTCTGTTCTTTCAATGGCGGCACATAAAGCGGCTCTCGATATTTTTATGGAAGCGGGAATAGATACGCTCGCAGAGAAAAGTAAAAAGCTAACAGGATATTTGGAGTTTATCATTCAAGAAATTAATGCACAAGCAGGAATTCACAAGCAGGAAATAATTACGCCAAAAGAAAGAGGATGTCAATTGAGTATCATTGCGCACGGTAGGGGAAAAGAATTATTTAACAAATTGATAAATGAAGGTGTGATTGCTGACTGGCGTGAACCAAACGTAATCCGCTGTGCACCCGTTCCGCTGTATAATTCATTTGAGGATATTTTCAGGTTTGGAGAAATACTTAGAAAAGAAATATGAAAAAAACCCTGAAGTATTCCGGTCTGGTTCTCTTTGTAATAGTTATTACCTTTTTCTCTCTTGGCATTTTTATTCCTTCTTTCGAATATGAAAACAAAGTTACTGTGAATAAACCCATTGAACAATCTTTCAAAATTTTTAATAATGTATTAAAATTATCTGAATGGGTTCCGGGATTTAAAGGAATAAGACTGCTCAATGGTAAGCAAAATGAAATAGGAAGCAAAATGGAATTAACGCTTGTGCAGGGGAGCGAAACGTATATTGTGTCACAGGAAATAACAGAGTTCAAAGAAAATGAAGTGTTTGCTTTTTCTCTCGACAACGATATGCTCACGAATGAGTGCAAAATTAAATTCATCAATAAAGGAACGTCAACAGAAATTATTTCTTCAAATCATATTACAGGAAAAAATATTTTCTGGAAATCACTTTTTGTTTTTTCTCATTCGTATTTCAAGGCACAAAGCAAGGAGATGTACGATAAACTGAAGGAAGTGATAGAAATAAGTAATTAAGCCTTCTCGTTTGCCGGACAGGATGCACAGCCCTTTGCGGATTTTTTTCTGAAAGTCAGATAAGCGCGATAGCCGAGGTAGAAAACAGCGGATGCGAGCATGAGATATACAAGAATCTGTTGCATGTGCAAACTTATTAAATTTGCCTCTCACAATTCTACCCTTTTTCAGGTATTTTTCCTATGATAACTGCAGATTCTTCCATGAAATTCGATAAAAAAAATTATTCTGATGAAATTCTTCTTTCGCTTTATAAAGAACTCATCAAGCCGAGGATGATTGATGAAAAAATGCTCATTCTTCTTCGCCAAGGGAAAATTTCAAAATGGTTTTCAGGAATCGGGCAGGAGGCAAGTTCGGTGGGAGCTGCGATGGCTTTGGAAAAAGACGAATACATTCTTCCCTTGCACCGTAATCTCGGAACATTTACTGTGAGAGGAATTCCGCTCGCCAAATTGTTTGCGCAGTTTCAGGGAAAGAAATCAGGGTTTACAAAAGGGCGAGACAGAAGTTTTCATTTCGGTACCCAGGAATACAAAATTGTTGGAATGATTTCTCACCTTGGTCCGCAGATGGGAGTTGCGGACGGCATCGCACTCGGACATCTCCTGAAAAAAGAAAAAAAGGTGACGCTGGTTTACACCGGAGATGGCGGAACTTCCGAAGGAGATTTTCACGAAAGCATAAATGTTGCTGCTGTCTGGGATTTGCCCGTGATTTTCGCTATAGAAAATAACGGTTATGGGCTTTCAACTCCATCTTCAGAACAATTCCGATGCAAACAATTTATTGATAAAGCAATCGGCTACGGAATTGAAGCAGTTCAAATTGACGGCAACAATGTGCTGGAAGTTTACGATACAGTAAAATCTCTGGCTGAATCCATCCGAAAAAACCCAAGACCGATTCTATTAGAATGCATCACCTTTCGCATGCGAGGACACGAGGAAGCATCAGGAACAAAATACATTGATCCGAAATTATTTGAAGAGTGGGGAAGAAAAGACCCTATTAAGAAGTATGAAAAGTTTTTACTTGATTCAACTATTCTCAGCGAAAAAATAATATCTGAATTCAAATCAAAAATCAAAAAAGAAATTGATGAAGGAATTGAAATTGCCTTTTGTGAAAAAGAAATTGAACCAGATACAGAAGAAGAAATAAAAGATGTATTTGCTTTTTGTCCCCCTCTGGAGGGGGTGAAGGGGGAGGATTCTGAACCGAAATCAGAAAAGCGTTTAGTTGACGCAATTTCTGACGGACTTCGTTTAGCTATGCGAAAACATTCCAACCTCGTTCTGATGGGACAAGACATTGCTGAATACGGAGGCGTTTTCAAAATCACGGATGGATTAGTAAAAGAATTTGGAAAAGAGAGAGTGCGCAATACTCCTCTTTGCGAAAGTGCGGTTCTTGGAGCAGGATTTGGACTCAGCATCAACGGAATGAAAGCAATGGTAGAAATGCAGTTTGCGGATTTTGTTTCGGAAGGGATGACACAAATTGTAAATAATCTTGCGAAGGCGCACTGGCGATGGGGACAATCTGCAGATGTGGTTGTGCGAATGCCTACTGGTGCCAGTGTTGCTGCAGGTCCGTTTCATTCTCAATCAAACGAAGCGTGGTTTTTTCATGTTCCCGGTCTGAAAATAGTTTATCCCGCTTTTCCCGCTGACGCGAAAGGACTTTTGCTTTCTGCATTCGAAGATCCGAACCCCGTGATGTTCTTTGAACATAAAGCGCTTTACCGAAGCATTACAGGAAATATTCCTGATGGTTATTATACAATTCCAATCGGTAAAGCAAAAATTTTGAAAGAAGGAAATGCGGTGACTGTTATTACTTACGGAATGGGCGTGCACTGGGCGCTGGAAATAATTGAGAGAAATAATTCTGAACTTGTTTCAGGGATTGAACTGATTGATTTGCGCTCGCTCGCCCCGCTGGATACTGAAACTATTTTTGAGAGCGTGAAAAAAACAGGTAAAGCAATTATCCTACACGAAGACGCACTCACAGGAGGAATTGGCGGAGAAATTTCTGCACTTATTACGGAAAATTGTTTTGACTATTTAGATGCGCCTGTCATGCGCGAAGGTTCGCTCAATACTCCCGTTCCTTTTACCGAAACCTTAGAAAAAAACTTTTTGCCCAAGGAAAGATTTGAGAAGAAGTTACTTGAGTTATTGAGTTATTAAGTTAATTAAGCGTAAAACTCATCCTTCAATAAAATAAGACTGCATATTTTTCTTTTCTGCTTTCTTTAAAGAATTAAAATCAAACGATAAAGTAAAACGCAGAGTATTTTGAAGCGGATGGCGCTGCTCAGTCGGAATCAGGTAAGCAAAGTCAAGACTGAATACAGAATATCTGACTCCGAGCCCAAGTGTAAAATATTTTCTTCCTCCATATTCCGGACGCTCGTAAAAAAATCCGCTTCTAACAGCAAACATTTGTGCATGCCAGTATTCAATCCCGGAACCAATGTTTACAGTTTGAAACTGTTCCGGCAAGGTATTAATGACAGGAAATGGAACAAGCAGGCGGTTTGCATCGCATACAACTTCTACAGAATTCTGTTTATCAATATCAACTTTGTATGAAACCCCCGCGCGGAGATTTTGAGGGAGGAATTCTCTGTTTCCAGTATTGTTATATGCAATTTTACTTCCAATGTTAGAAAGATTTATTCCCCACGAAAATTTAGATGAAATATCTTTCAGCATAATTGTATCCGTCCAGTAACACGACATATCAGCAGCGACAGACCATGCCGGGTTCCCTGACAAACTTACATTGGAATAAATATATTTTAAAACTCCTCCGCCAGATATTTTTTTCGACAATAAAGTGGAAAATGAAACACCCGATGTTTCTTCATGAGCGCGAAATTGCCCAATAGCCGGAACAGAAACATCTCTCCAACTGAAATATTTTGTAAAAATTCCAAAAGCACTGTTCTTTTTTATTTTTTTATACAAACCGATATCTGCCATATTAATATCAGGAACTAATGCTCTCAGCCATGGAGTATATGAAACAGCTGCTCCGAAATCTTTTTTTATAAAAGCATTTTTTGAAGCGTTCCAGTGATTCGACCACGCATCCGGAGTTGAAGCGCATCCTGCATCACCCATTGCTCCTGCCCGCGCATCAGGAGTGATTAATAAAAAAGGAACTGCAGTCGTAATCGTATTTAATTGCCCGTATAAAGAAACGCGTTGAGCAAATGAAAAGGATTGAATAAAGAATAAAAAAATAACGACAGTTTTTTTCATCACCTGCCGTTAACGCAATAAGAAGAGAAATATTTTTATTCCTCCTTCGGAGCTGTAGGCGTAACAGGCGCTTTAAAGCGCAAGCCAATCATGAGTTCATGAGTTCCGTTGTTGTAGTTTTTCAGATTGGTGGTGGTGATGTCGTATGAATAGCCAAAAGTGAGATTGTCTTTGTAGGTGTAGCCCACCATGGCGCTCATGGCATCGTTGGTTCGGTAAGTTCCGCCAATCCATATTTTATTTTTGTAGAAGATGCGCACTCCACCGTCAATCTGTACGGGCACGGGACTAACAAATTTCACAAGCAAGGATGGCTCTGCGGAAAATTCATCCGTGATAAATAATTTATATCCTGCCGTGGCATAAAAGTGCGTGGCAAGAGTTCCTGTGGGAGTAGGAGTAGTGAAAAGATTCAGCTTGGCAGGATAAATCTGCGGAACATATCCGCCCAGCCACCAGTTGCCTGTTCCGTTATCTTTCGGAAGCCCGTATAAATAAAATGAAGTGCCGAGATCGGGAACAATTTCAGATTCATATCCGTTTGCAAAAACATAATCGCTTTTATTATCGAGCGTAAGTTTGGAAGCATCTACTGCAAATTGCATTACTCCTGCGGAAAGAGAAAGTGAAATTTTTATTTTTTCATTTATCTTAACGTGATATGCATACGAGCCGCTGAAACCGATTCTTCGCGTGGGTCCGGCAATATCCGTAAATAAATATCCGCCTACTCCCATGTTTTTTGGTTTGAGAGGTCCGTTCATGCTGAGCGCATACGTGCGCGGAGCATCGGTGATTCCCATCCACTGCAGGCGGTTGGCAGATACCACATCAAAGTACGGACGGCTTCCTGCCACCGCTGGGTTTTGGAAATAATCGTTCAGCATGTATTGCGAGAACAAAGGCAATTGCTGGGCAAACAAGTCAGAAGCCAGAAGCCAGAAGCCGGAAGCCAGAATAATTTTTTTCATTTTCATTTTCTTTAAGACGAACAATTAATAACAACTGTTTATCTAAGTATCGTTATCGGTCCAGTAATCGGTTCTTTATGTAAATCGCTGTTCAGGTTGATGACGTAATAATATGTTCCAACAGGTAAATCATTGTTGTTGTATTTGCAATTCCATTTTTCTTTGTAGCCAATAGAGTGGAACAATAATTCTCCCCATCGGTTGTACACTTCCACCAGCGCATCGGGGAATTGCTCAATGTTTGAAATTTCCCATATATCGTTGATGCCGTCACCATTTGGTGAAAGACCATCGTTCACAATCACATCCGTAATAATCGTAACGCGCACTGTATCCCATGCCATGCATCCGCTTGTGTCAGTAACTGTGAGCGTGTAAGTAGTTGTCACGGTTGGATTCGCAGTCGGATTCGCGCAAGTAGTACAGCTCAATCCGCTTGCGGGAGACCATAAGTAATTTCCGCTTCCAGTTCCATTGAGACCCGTGCTTGCCGTTGAAAGAATAGTTACGTTTGTTCCGGCATCAGCGGTGGGAAGAGGATAAATGGTTACAGCCACCGTATCAGTATCAGAGCAAATTCCGTTTGAAACTATGACTGCGTAGTCCGTTGAAAGCACAGGAGAAACAATCGTACAACTATCAGTATCAAGAGGAGTCCAAGAGTAAAGTTGATACCATGTGGAAACAATTCCATTAATGCTGAGCGTGTCGCAGAGTTGGGTGCTTCCACCCAGACAGAACGCAATGTCATTGCCGGCATTTGCAACCGGCATGGCGAGAACGGTTACAGAAACAGAATCAGTATCAGAACAAATTCCGTTCATGCCGATAATCCCGTAAGTATAAGTTCCCACAGCGGGTGAAACCATGATGCAGTTTCCTGTCGCGATAGGAGTCCATCCCGGAAGCGTGTACCATTGATAATTGTTTGCGCCTGAAGAACAAAGCAATGCAGAATCTCCCTGGCAAATAATTGTATCGTTGCTTGAAACTAAAACAGGATAATTATTTACTGTTACTACAACCGTATCGGTATCGGAACAAATTCCGTTTGTTGCGATGAGTGCAATGGAATCTACACCTGCTGGAGGAGAAACGTTGATGCAGTTGGTACTGCCAATGAGCGTCCATCCGGGTAATTGATACCACGCGATTGAAGTTGCATTGATACTTCCGCTGCAAAGTGTTGCTGTTCCACCCGCGCAATAAGAAGTATCATTTCCCGCATCAGCAATAACAACAATCGCTGTATCAACCGTCATTGAATCAATGAAGGTGCATCCGTTGGCATCGGTGATAAGTACGGAATCAATTCCCGGGCAAAGCCCTGAAATATCTTCGGTGATTTGTCCTCCTGGCGACCACAGGAATGTATAAGGAGTCGTTCCTCCTGTTGGAGTGATGTCAATACTTCCATCACATGTGTTCGCGCAGTTAGCATTAGTAACAACATCCGTTAATGTAATTGGAGCAGGTGCAGTAAGCGTAACTGTTGCTGTGACCAAACAATTATTTGCATCAGTAAGTACGAGGGTGTAGTTTCCAGCGCAAAGACCTGAACAGGAAGAAGTGGTGCATCCGCCAGGAGCCCATAAATAAGTATAAGGTGGAGTTCCTCCGGTTGGAGCAGATGAAACAGAACCATTGCAATCACCATTGCAAAGAGGATTCACACCTGAAATATTTGCAACCAGAAGTGCAGGTTCAGTAATGATTACGGAATTGCTATGAATGCATCCGATGGCATCTGTTACGGTTATCGTAAATGTTCCCGCACATAATCCGGTTGCGGTGCTGGTTGTTTGTCCGCCTGTCCACGCGTATGTATAAGGCAAAGTTCCTCCGGAAACAACTATCGTTGCAGTTCCATCACAAGAAGCATTACACGAATCATTGGTAGAAGTTACAGTAGAAGTAAGAACTGAGTTCTCTCCAATGGTGAATGTGGTAGTGAGCACACAACCATTTGCATCAGTGATGGTCAACGTATAATTTCCGGAACATTGACCGGTGATGGAAGCAGTTGTTTGCATGCCGGGGAACCATGAATAAGTTAATGCACCTGTTCCACCGGTTGCACCGGTGGTAATGTTCCCGTCACACATGCTAAAGCAAGTTGCATTTGTCACAGTTGGATTAGCAACAATCTGCGGAGGTTCGGCAATGTTGGTGTCTGCAACAGATATACATCCGTTTGTATCTGTTACCGAAACCCAATATGGATTTTGATTAACGCATAGTCCGGTTGCTGTCTGAGTTGTCTGCGATTGGAATGTCCACAAATAAACCCATGGAGGTCCATCTCCTGTTGCAGAAACCGTTGCGGTTCCATCGCAGAAACTATTGCAGGTAACAGTTGTTACGCTGAAGGTGAGGGCAGGTCCTGACGTATTGCTTACGCCAATTGTATCAATACTGATACACCCGTTGGCATCCATTACCGTATCAATATAAACTCCTGCACAAAGTCCGGTAATTCCTGGAGTGGTTTCTCCTGTGCTCCAGAAATAGGAGTAAGGCGGAGTTCCTCCCGAAGCGATGATGGTGATGCTTCCGTTGCAAAGCATGCAAGTTGCCGGAGCAACTCCGTTCGCTTGTGTGAGCGGAGTGGGTGCACCAATTAGTGTAGATGTAGTATCAGAACATCCATTTGCATCACTTAATATCAGCGTGCAAGTTCCAGCACACAATCCTGTTGCTGTGCCGGTGGTTTGTCCATTGCACCAGAGGAAAGTATAAGGAGGAGTTCCTCCTACAGGAGAAGAGGTTGCTGTTCCATCACATCCTCCGAAGCAGAGGGGAGAAGTATTTGTGATACCCGGCTGGAGTACGGAAGGTGCGGAAATGGAGAAAAAACTATTCGTAACACAACCATTTGCATCTGAAACATCAAGTGTGTAGGATGAGCCATCACACAATCCGGTTACAGAAGATGTAGTTAATCCTCCGGGATTCCACAGATACGTATAGGCTCCTGTTCCACCGCTGACACTTGCCGAAGCAGTTCCATCACATCCTCCGGAACAGCTTGCGTTAGTGAACGTAACTGTCGCAGAAAGCGCTGCCGGTTCTGTGATGTTTACGCTTTGCGTGGAGGCACACCCATTCGCATCGGTTACTGTTCCCTGATAATTTCCAACGCACAAACTGTCGGCAGTTGCGGTGGTATCACCATTGCTCCATGAATAAGTATAGGCGGTTGTTCCTCCGGCTACCATGAGAGTAGCAGTTCCATCGCAAAGAGAATTACAAGTGATGTTTGTCGAAGTGATGGTAGTAGTAAGAACTGCCGGCTCTGTTATCACCACAGTTGCCGTGGCTGTGCATCCATTATTATCCGTTACAATTATGCTATAAGTGCCAGGGCATAATCCAACAATGGGAGGGATGGGCGCTCCTGTGCTCCATAAATAAGTATAACTGCCGTTGCCTCCTGCCGCTGTCGCTATTGCTGTTCCATCGCAGTTTCCATTACAGGTTACGTTTGTAGATGCAATCGTCACCGAAAGGGCAGAAGGTTCTGTTACACAGATCGGGATGGTGTCATCGCATCCGGTTGCATCTGTAATAATAACGGTATAGCATCCGGCAATTAATCCTGTTGCGCAGGAGGTTGACTGCCCGTTGCTCCATGAAAATGTATATGGGTTTACTCCACCCGTTGGGGATAAACAAATGCTTCCATTATTTCCTCCGTTACAGGAAACATTTGTTATCACAGGATTCGGAACAAAGGGCGGTGGGTCAGTAAGGACTATTGTTGCAAAAGTGGTGCAAGGCACCGCATCAATTACCTGAAAGATATATGTTCCGGCACAAAGTCCGGTGATGGAAGAGGTGGTTTCTCCTCCGGGAGACCATAAGAAAGTATAAGGAAGTGTGCCTCCCGAAACAGAAACGGAAATTGAACCGTTGCAATCACTGTAACAAACAGGATTGATTGCGCTCGTTACCGTAACAGACAAGGTGCTGATGTTGCTCACTGCAATAGGGAAAACAGCTGAACAGAGAGCCGCATCCGTTATGGTGACCGTATAAATACCGGATGGTATTGCTGTAATGCAGGAAGTGGTTTCTCCACCGGGCGCCCAGGAGTAGGTGTATGGAGAAGTGCCCCCTGTTGGCGCCAGACAAATGCTTCCGTCACTCAAACCGCAGTTTGCATCCGTCACACTTTGATTAGCAAGGATGACTGAAATATTTCCAACTGTTACGGTATTTGTAATGGTGCAATTCATCATATCAGTAACGGTAACAGAATAATTTCCTGCACATAACCCGGTTGCAGTTGCGGTAGTTTGATTAGGAAAAATATTCCAATTATAAGTATACGCGCCTGTTCCTCCTGATGGAGTGGATGTTGCAGTGCCGTTGCATATTCCGCAGGAGGCAACGGTAGCGCTCATAGTTGAAGCAAGCGGAGGCGGGTCAGTAAATGTTACCGTGTTAGTAGTAATACATCCGTTTATATCAGACACCGTTACGGTATAAGTTCCCGCACATAATCCTGTTGCAGTTTGGGTGGTTTGAATCGGACAGCACCACTGATAATTATAAGGAACGCCTCCGCCAGATGGAGTTGCTGTTGCAATTCCATCGCAGGAGCCGGCACAACTCACGCTTGTGCCATTAACAGTAACAGTGAGCGTGACCACAGGAGGTATGGTTGCCGTTAACGTATTGGTACACCCATTGGCATCCGTCACCGTGACACTGCAAGTGCCTATGCATAATCCGATAGCCGCAGAAGTTGTTTGCCCGTCACACCACAAAAATGTATAGGGAGAAGTGCCTCCCAATGTTGATACAGTCGCAGTGCCGGTGCATAACGTACAACTTGATGTGGTAGAACCTATGGAAGAAGAAAGAACTGTTGGTTGAAAAATATTGATAACGTTAATATTCGTACATCCGTTTGCATCCGTTATCGTAACAGTTACATTTCCTGCGCATAATCCGGTGGCAGCGCTGGTTGTTTGTCCGTTTGACCATAAAAATGTGTAAGGAGAAGTTCCTCCCGATGGAGATGAAGTGGCAGAGCCATCACATAGTCCGGCACATGAAACACTATCTACTACAACAGCATTTGCGGTTAAAGGTAATGGCGCTACTAATGTATATGTGTTTGTGAAAGTACATCCCTTGCTATCGGTTACTGTTAAGGTGTAAGTTCCTGCACCAAGCCCGGCAATGCATGAAGTGGTTTGGCTGCCCGGCTGCCATAAAAAAGTATAGCCCGGAGTTCCTCCCCCTGCAATTGCACATAGCGAACCGTTGGTGGCGCCATTGCAGGTAGGGTCAGTAGCATTAACAATAACTATTAAAGGAGTAGGTTGAATAAAAAATACACTGGCGCTTGCCGTGCATCCATTGGTATCTGTTACAGTTACTGAATAACTTCCTGCGCAGAGCCCGGAAATGGAAGCAGTGGTGGCGGTAGGACCGGTGTTCCATAGATAGGAATAGGGTGCAGTTCCTCCGAGTACAGATACAACGGCTGTTCCATTGCAATCGCCATTGCAGTTAAGCGGATTAGGAGTTGCGGAAGAAATAGACGCGCTCAATGTTCCGGGCTGAGTTACTGTTATTGTGGCTGTACTAGAACAGCCGTTTGCATCCGTAAGAGTTAGTGTTTTAGTGCCCGTGCAAAGTCCGGTGACTGTAGAAGTGGTGTATCCTCCCGTCATCCATAAATAAGTATAAGGAGTGGTGCCGCCTGAAGCCGATGAAGTAACAGTTCCGTCACAAATTCCGTTGCAGGTTGCCGGAGTCATAGATAAATTTGGAAGCAGTGGCAGAGGTTCCGTGATAGCAACAGTAGCTGTGGCAGTGCATCCTTTTGAATCGGTAACAGTGATGGTGTAATTTTGCGCGCATAAACCCGCGCAGGCAGATGTTGTGCATCCACCGGGAGACCATGCATAAGTATAAGCAGGTGTTCCTCCGCTTGCCGTAGCGGTAACGCTTCCGTTACACAACCCGTTGCAGGTAACATTTGTTGCCGTAGCAGTAACGGTGAGCAATGGCGGTTCGGTAATAGTAACGGTTCCTGATTTAGTGCACCCGTTCGCATCCGTTACATTTACTGTATAAGTTCCTGCGCACAAACCCGTGCAGGAAGAAGTGGTACACAAACTTGGATTCCATAAATAAGTGTAGGGAGAAGTTCCGCCCGATGCATTGGCGTTTACAGTTCCTGTACATTGCCCGAAACAATTAATGTTTGTTCCGGTGGGCGCAACTGTAAGCGCAGCGGGCTGAGTAATGGCAATGGTATTTGTCAGTGTACATCCGTTTGCATCAGTCAGTGTGAGTGTGTAATTGCTAGCGCACAACCCTGTAACAGCAGAAGTAGTGTACCCTCCCGGCATCCATGAATACGTGTAAGCAGGAGTGCCGCCCGATGCAGTGGCAGTTACCGAGCCCGTGCAAACTCCGTTGCATAAAAGATTGGTGCCTGTAACAGTAACAGTAAGTGCAGGGGGCTGGG
Organism: Bacteroidota bacterium; assembly: GCA_016213405.1. Classification (NCBI taxonomy): domain Bacteria; kingdom Pseudomonadati; phylum Bacteroidota; species Bacteroidota bacterium. Next base: position 68,488 of record JACRAM010000071.1, on the reverse strand, counting down.
TAATGGAAGTAGTATAAGTGGCGGTGCAGGTTTCTGTATCTGTTACCGTGCAGGTTAATGATAAAGGAGCGCAAAGCCCTGTGATGCACGAAGTAGTTGCACCGTTGCTCCATGAATAGGTATACGGAGGATTTCCTCCTGTTGGCGCAACACAGGCGCTGCCGTTGCACAAGCCAAAGCAAGTAACATTTGTGGATGTACCGTTTGCTACTAACAGAGGCGGCTGCCCCACAGTAGCCAGTTTTGTTTTAGTGCACCCGTTGGCATCGGTAACAAGTACTGTACAAGAACCTACGCATAGTCCAGTAGCAGTTGCTGTGGTTTGCCCATTGCACCAGAGGTAAGTATAAGGCGCTGTTCCTCCGGAAGGATTTGCTGTAGCCGAACCATCACACAGTCCAAAACAGGAAGTAGTAGGAGAGGGAGGACTGATACCTATAAGTAATGAAGCAGGTTCTGTCAGAGCAATGGAGCCGGTGCAATAATTCTGCAGTGGCATATTACTGTCCCATACTTCTATCGTTTTTGTTCCTACACATAAACCCGTGGCAGTGGTTGTAGTTTGTCCGCTGGGTGTCCATAAATAACTGTAAGGAGGAACTCCACCCGATACCGAAACAGTGGCAGTTCCATCGCAACCGCCATTACAAGATATATCGGTGCCGCTGATAACAAGAGTAAGAGTATACGTACCGCTAACACATGTTACGGTGGTAGTTGCAGCAAAAGGAAGGGAGATATTATCAAGGCGAAAGGACTGCTCATTTTTGAGAGGGAACTCTATAAACTTCCATCCTTCTTTCACAATAATCTTAGAAAAACCAATAATCAGCGCGCTCTTGTTTTTTGTTCGGAAAACAGAGCGGCATGAAATAACCTGATTGTTGCAATTAATAATTCCATTGAGAAGGTATAGGTCGCGGCATTCTACAGATTTTTCTACCAATACAATTTCTCCCTCATTAGTAAAAGAGTTGCCATCAAAGGTTACATCATCTGTTGATGTGGGAAGAGATGCTCCTGGAATTCCTCCGCTTTTTTCTGACCAGTGTTTTGCATCATTCCAATTCCCCGAACCGGCTACCCAAAAGCGCTCACCGGCAGATGCGCCATAAATAAATGAGAGAGAAAAAACAAGGAGTAAAACTATTCTTTTCAAGTCCGCAGTATTTATTGAATGGATGAGGTTGTACGTTACTATGGTAAAGATGTTACAAAGGTAATAGATGGTTGCATGCAGTATTCATTTTTATTAACTTTTTAATGTGGAAAGGACTCTATACTAAAGTTATCTGCGAATACGAATTTTTACGAATGTACGAATAAATAGGAAGGATTAGTTTTTTGATTCGTGAATTCGTTTTTGATTCGTATTCGTAGATAGTAGAACCCAATAGTTTGTATCTTTGATTCAAAGACAAAAACCATTTCAGATGGCAAACGAATTAGACAAATTCCTCCACTCATTTGACGAGCAGGAAAAAAACAAACTGCAGGCGAATCAGCAGTTGTGGCACACGCAAAAGGAGTTTATTGCCGCTTTCAAAAAATCGCTGCATGAAATCATTCATCCCGCCATGATAAAAATTCTTGGCACCCTGCGCAAACGAGGCACGCTGGCAGTGGATCTCAAACACAGAAGAAAGCAAAGTACGGATATGTCGCATATAGAGGGATTCGATGTGCCGCCCGCATTAGATGATAAAACCCAGATGCTTTATAAGGATTACGAAAACTATTACCTCTCTGCCGGTGAGATGGCAGGTGGATTTTGTTTTATTCTTACCGTGCTGGGCAATTACTCCCTTCAAAAGGTGTGTGTGTTCACCGAATTCATTCAACACAGTCACAGTTCCCAAATAGTAGATACATCGGTTAAGAAAACCGAGGAGCGATTTGACCTCGCGCAGATAACCCCCGAACTCATGGATACGATTGTAACGGAAAGAATCAAGCAATTGATTGCCATAAAACAGCAAGCAGATGCTAATAAACCAGCTTTTTAGACAGATAATGATGTTTTTGGAACCATAACTGCAAGGTTTGGAACGGTAACCTCAAGGTTTGGAACCATAAAGGCAAGGTTTGGAATCATCTCTACAAGGTCTGGAACCATAACGGAAAGGGTTGGAATCATAACGGAGTAAATACGAATCATAACGGTGCAAATATGGTTCGTAACGAAGGCAATACAGTTCGTAACGGAAGCAATACCGTTCCAAACGGTGTAATTATAGTTCCCGCCTTTATTTTATTATAATTTCTTTTGTCTTAGGCGTATCGCTTTTTTCTGTGGTGCCGCGCACTTTTTTAGTTTTAATTTTCGGAACAATGTTTTTCAGTTTCTCTTTGTTTCTTTTCCTGATGGCTTTATCGGTTTTCCGCAGTTGCTTCCTGTACGCTTTTTGCTGCTTCTTCGAAAGAGCGCCTATTTCCTTTGCCATTTCACTTGGCTTTTTATCGGAATGAAGCCCGTGCCGCTCAATGTATTCTTTCCTCTTGATCTTGCAGGAAGAAATCCCAACAAATAGTGAAAGAATAAAAAAGAAATATATATAAGACTTACGCAGCTTTGCCACTAAAACACTAAAACACAAAAGTTTCCCTATAAATCGGGATGCATTTTTAGTGTCTTTGTGCTTTAGTGGCATGAATTTTATTTTTTGCGTAAGTCCTAATACAATTCGGTAAATCGTATAACTGGAACGAAAACGAGATAAGAATATTTCCAAAGAAAATTACCAGCCAAGAATGTAAGCAAACATCAGCGGAGCCACAATGCTTGCATCTGATTCAATCACAAAACGCGGGGTGTCAGGATTTAATTTGCCCCAGGTGATCTTTTCATTCGGCACCGCGCCTGAATACGAACCGTAGCTCGTTGTTGAATCAGAGATCTGGCAGAAGTAAGACCAGAACGGAGTGTTTTTTATTTTCATGTCCTGAATGAGCATGGGCACCACGCAAATCGGAAAATCTCCGGCAATGCCTCCGCCAATCTGATAAAACCCAACTCCTTTTCCTCCGCAGTTTTTCGGATACCAGTCGGCAAGCAGCATCATGTATTCAATTCCTGATTTCACGATGGTGGGTTTAAGGTCGCCAGCCAGGCAATAGGATGCAAAAACATTTCCGAGCGTGGAATCTTCCCAGCCGGGACAAACAATCGGAAGATTTTTTTCAGCAGCAGCAAGCAGCCATGAATCTTTCGGATCAATCTGGTACAAGGGCACAAGTTCACCGCTCAAGAGCAACTGGTAAAAATATTCGTGCGGCAAATATCGTTCTCCTTTCTCCTGCGCTTTTTTCCAGAGTGTGATCAGTTTGCGCTCAATTCTTCGCATGGCTTCTTCTTCCGGGATGCAGGTATCGGTAACACGGTTAAAACCTTTTTCAAAAAGTTTCCATTCATCCTGCGGACTTAGATCGCGGTAGTTCGGAATGCGTTTGTAGTGATCATGAGCAACTAAATTGAAAACATCTTCTTCCAGATTCGCGCCTGTGCAGGAAATAATCTGAACCATATTGTTGCGAATCATTTCAGCAAGAGAAACTCCGAGTTCGGCAGTGCTCATCGCTCCGGCAAGCGTAATCATCATCTTGCCGCCTTCATTCATGTGTGCTTTGTATGCTTTGGATGCATCCACTACGGTTGCAGCATTAAAATGGCGGTAATGAGTTTCAATGAAAGAAGAAATGGAATTTTTTGTCTTGCTTGGCTTAGCCACCAGCGTTTCTACAGAAGATTTTGTTGTTGTGCTCATTGCGAAATTATTTTTCAAAAATTAATTCAGCAAAAATATTTATTCTTTGACACAGTAACAAAAAAATCAGAGAAACTTTGTGAAATCTTTTCAAGAAGAAACGAACACAAGAAAATAAATTTAAAAGTTAAAAAAGTATTTTCTGGAATTTTCTTTTGAATTATTTGCCTGTAACTTTTGACTTAGCGGATTATCCTGTGATAAGGATTTTTATTTTTTGCCCCGGCATAATTTTTCCGCCTTCGAGATTATTCCACTGCTTGAGTTGTTCAATCGTTACTCCGTTTTCCTGCGCGATGCTCCAGAGCGAATCGCCTTTCTGAACAACCACATATTTGAATTTAGCATTGGAGGGAAGAGATGTTTTGGCGGTGTCGGCAGAAACTTCCTGTTTAACTTTTACAACCGATGAAGTATCAGCAGCCGTATTTGTTTTGGAAGAAGCCGTAACGGAATTTCCTTTCACCGGAATATACACCGTAAGTTTTTGCCCTGTGTGAAGTTTCGCACTCTTCAACCGGTTCCATGCTTTGACATCTTCAGGAGTGCATCCGTATCTTTTCGCGACTTTGCTGAGGGTTTCTCCTTTTCGTACTGTGTGAATCTTTGCGATTTCCTGAACGGCAAGCGTCTGCATCATGGAATCTTTTTTTGCGTATTCATATATTTCCGCTTCGTTGGCAATGAAACTTCCGATCTTTTCTGTAGGAAGACAAAGCGAGTAACAATTATCTTCTGAGTGCGGAACAGTTCCGCGCTTGTAGCAGGGATTTAAATACCGGATTTCATCCACCGACATGTTCAGCACTTTTGCGATCTGCTGGAAAGAAAGTTCTTCCTTAATATTTACGGTGTCAATATCCGCATACGTAATTTTCGGAACAGCGGGATATAAATTATGTTCTTCCCAGTGCGTCATCACATAATTCACCGCAATGAAAGCGGGAACATATCCCTGTGTTTCTCTAGGAAGATAAGGTCGGATTTCCCAATACGTTGTTTTTCCGCCCGAGCGTCTGATGGCTTTACTCACGGTGCCGGGTCCGCCATTGTAGGCAGCAAGTACCATCTGCCAGTCGCCAAACATATCATAGAGAAATTGTAAATAGTCGCAGGCAGCTTCTGTGGATTTGTAAGGATCAGAACGTTCATCTAAGTAAGAAGAAATTTTCAATCCCTGCATTTTTCCTGTTCCGTACATGAATTGCCACAAGCCCACTGCCCCAGCGCGTGAGCGCGCCATGGGGTTTAAGGCGGATTCAACAATGGCAAGATATTTCAGCTCAAGCGGAATTTTTTTCCTGTCAAGAATTTCTTCAATGATAGGAAAATACATTTTTGACATTCCCAGCATGCGCGATACCATGGCTCGTTTTCTAACCGCGTAGAGTTCAATGTAACTTCTCACTGCGTTGTTATAAATCAGATCAAACGGAGATTCAGCATCCAGTTTCGCAAGGCGCATGGCGTAAATCGAATCAGAATAATTAGGAACAGAATCAATCGGGAAATGATATTTGTTCGGAGTTATCTCAAGCGTTGATTTGTCAAAATACATCACGCGCGACAAGCTATCCAGCATGGAAGCGATTGGATCATCCGCAAAAATTATTGCGGAACTGTCTTTTGAAATTGGGTCAGATTGGGCGGAAGAAATCTCTGAAAGAAACATTCCAGCCGCGGTTATACATATATATACGCATCGCTTCATATACTCTTAACGACTCTCAGCCCTAAATAGTTTGCTTATTGGACGTTTAATCTACAATGTTAGACGAAATAAACAGGCGTTTGGTCTAAGGTGTGGTCAGATTTATCAACGAGCCAATGTTAATGCCAATTGAAGCAGAGAGCGTAAGAAGTTTTCGCTTTGTACTTTTTCGTGAACATTTTTTTCATTTTCATGTTCATCTTTCCCGAAAAAGTCCTTGACCATCGCTTCATGCCGAAAGATTTTTTGTGGTAATTCCCGCCAGATGAAGCGTGAGACGCTTTAATAGCTTGCTTTACCGCATCACAGTCATTGCATCCGGTAGTTTTTGACTGATTATTGTCTTCAGAACCGAATATACTTCCTGATGATTGTTGCTGAACCTGCGCTGGAGGATTTGCCTGTTGTTGAATCGCAATATTTGTTTGAATTGGATTTATGTCATCATTTATTTTTCCGGAAGCATTTCCGAGTGAATTATTGTTTTCATCAATTAGATTAATATAATTTACATTTTGTATTTGCGGAGGCGGATTAATGTTCGTGTTTGGTCCCTGTGCAAAGATTCCTATAGGAAGTGCGAGTGCGGTGAGAAGAAGTTTTGCCCCGACCCTAAAGGGAGAAAAAAGTGTTTTCATTGTTTTTTTATTTTTTCCCATTTCCTAAAGGGAGTTTGTATTTACTCCCTTCAGGGTTGGGGTTTGGTTTCTTATGCTTGCTTTTTAACAACTACCTTGCCACCGGCATCCCATGTTTTGTATTCATTGGTGTAATAGAGATAAGCAGAGGATGCAGGGGCTTCATACTCGCCAGGGATATCCGCTTTCAGATCAAGGTTGATCACCTTTTCTTCTTTCGGACCCATTCCGCGGTAGTAGAGGATGAGGTTGCTTCCGATTACTTCATAGTAGTCAAACATTTTTTTCTCCTGCATTTCTTTTAACTGCCAAGGTTGTAAAGAAAGTCCTGCTGGAATTCCGATAATCGCAATCGGGCTTGGCAATTCATCAGAAGTTTTGTTTTTTATTTCTGCAGTGAGACGAATTGTTTCACCTTGATTTGCCGACTTGCTTGCCAATTTAGTTTGCAAATCCACTTTGCATTCTGTATCGCTGTTTGGAAGCGAAGTGCTCCAACTTACAGCAACTGAATGTGGCAGAGGATTTTTTGCATTCGCGTATTTCACTTTAAGCGTGTGCTTTCCTTCCTTTATATACTGTTCCAAACCATCCAGCACAATTGCGTCTTTCTCTCCTGCTTTATAAGATTGTTCAGCAACTTGTTTTCCATCCACATAAAATTGAACTGTTCCGTCTTCAGGTGTGGACTTGTTTGCTTTCGCATATTCGGTCAATGCTTTCAGCGCGAGAACTGTTCCTTGTGTATTTCCGAATGAACCGTATCCGCTTCTGCTTTTCACAAGTGATTCGATTGCTTTGTTGGTCGCTTGCGTAGGACGATTCGGATCTTTCAACATCGCCATGATGGCAAGTGAAGTGGTTTCAATCGTTAAAGAGTTGCCCGTTGAATAGGTGATGGAGTGAGTAGTGCCGTCAAAACTTCCGTCTTTATTTTGTTTAGATAAAAGTTCTTCCATCACCTTGTCTGCGTTTTTGTCATTCAGTTTGTAAAGAGCGTTCGCACTCATAGCCAGCTGATACGGATCTTTATTTTTCATCGCAGTTTCGTAAGAAGCTTCTGCTTCTTTTTTCAACTCACCTCCATATCCTGCTTCAGCCATCGCATACACAATGTAACCATTCATCACATCTTCGCTTATCATTCCGAAATTGTGATACGCATTTCCACCACGCTTGAACCCGCCTTTGCCGTCTTTCTGCGAGAGAATCCAATCAGCAGTGCGGTCAATCATTTTCTGGTCAACGCCCTCGTAAACTTTTTTCAGATCGTTGAACTGCATGAGTCCGTATGCGGTCAGACCTTGATGTCCTGGCGCTTGTCCGAACCACTCATAACCTTTCTGCGAAGTTTCAAAAGTGGTGAGGCGTTTGTAACCTCTGTCCAGCATTCCTCCTGCGTAGGCAAGAAGTTTTTCATCTTTTGTGTCAGATGTTTTCAGATAATCCATCACCATTGCATTCGGATAACTGCTCATCGAAGTCTGCTCAAAACATCCACCCGGTTCGCGAAGAATTCCATCCACGCCTGTAAGCAAATCACTTACAACGGAAGGAAACGCAGTCAGTTTTACTTTAATGGAACCTTTCACCACATTTCTCAAATCCACTTCATATTCTGATTCGCCTTTGTCGCCAGAGAAAGAAGCAGTGACCGGAAATCCTTTCGGAATCACTTTCAGATTTTGTGCGAACGCATCTTTCATTCCACACGCTTTGAAAGCGATTTCAAAATTTCCCTCTGAAATTTCTTCTTTCACTCTGTATTCCAAATAAATTGTTTTTGCTTTTCCTGCCTGAAGTGTTTGCAATTGTGTAATGTTTGTGATTAACTCCAAACCTTTTGGTGCGGTAATGTTCAGCAATCCTGTTACAGAAGCCGAAGTATTATTTTTCAGCGTAAGAGGAATGGAAATCACATCTTCTGTTACCACCTCTGTAGGAATTTTTGTTGTCATGGAGAAAGGCATTTGTGTGAAGAAAGTTTTTTCAGTTCTGCCGATGCTTCCGTCATTTCCGATTCCTTCAACAGTTGTTTTGAATGATGTAATGTCATCAGAATTGTAAAAGGATACTTCCGCTTTTCCTGAATTATCCACCTGAACATTTGGGTTCCAGTAAATCGTAGAGCGGAAATCTGTTCTTTGTTCTGGATATTCTTCCTGCTTGTAAACAGGCGCTGAGAATTGCTTTGCGCGGTAATACACCACGGCATTCTGCGCTACAACTTTTCTATTGTTTTCAAAATCTCCATCGTTCGCGCGGAATTTTTGATCGCGTGCGTCATCCATAGCAATCTTTCCTTTCTTTTCTTTTTCGATCTTAGCCACTACTTCATTGTTTTGATTTTTCTTTCCTTCTTCGTCCTTTACTTTTGATTTATCAGCAACAGGTGCTTTATCTTTTTTCAAATGCTCGCCTTTTTGTGGCGCTTTTTCTGCTATATCAATTGCACCTAACTGCATTTCATTTGCAACCATCATCATATCTTCCTGAACTTCTAAATGTTTGTTCCCTGCTCCTCCGGCTGGCGCGCTTTGCGGAACTGCCCACCATCCGCCACTTTTAGATTTAGTGGTTGTTGAAGTAGTACCGTAATAATTATTGTTGTAATTAGGATAGAGATAGTACGCAAGATTCTGGTTGTAATCATAAACATTGAATTGCTGTTGATTGTAACCGCTTGCGTTCACGAAAAGATTTTTAGCTTCTGTCAGATCCATTTTTTTCACTGTGAATTTTCCGTTCTCATCTGTTTCAACAGTTGAACCGTCAGCGCTGATTTTCAACTTCGCATTTGCAATGGGTTTTCCTGTGTAAGCGTCCAGCACAGTTCCGGATACGATTGCTTTTTCTGCGGTGTAAGTAATGGCAGGCAATTCATCCGCCATAACTTTTTCCCAGGTAAATCTTCTCCATCCGCTGGTCATCATCACATAGTCAAGCGCTTTGTCTGATTTAGGTTCCTTCGCATCAAAATAAAAATTCGGTTCTTCAATTTTATCTTTGATGTCGTATTCCAAAAGAAGTTTGGAAAGAATATTTCCTTGTTTGTCATCTGCGAAAGCAAGCAACTGATCATTTGCAACACTGAGAGAAAGATTAGCGGGCATAGGCATTCCGCGTTCATCTTTCACCATAATGGTCATGTTCACTTTTTCGCGTGGAAGATATTTTTCTTTGTCCGTAGAAATAGAAACACTCAGCTGATTATTTTTATTCACGAACGCCAAACGCTCAGCGCGCTCAATTCCTTTTGAATCAAACAGTGTGAATTGTGCAACTCCCATAGGGAAAACGCTGGCTGGAATAAGAATTTCATTTTGTCCTGCTTTCGCATTAATAGCAGTAGCGTAACAAATTTTTCCACGAACTTGTCCAACCAAAGAAAGCTCTTCGGTTTCGGTGGTGCTGATGTTCAGAAGCATTTCGTTTGCGTTAGCATTTTCAACAGACAACACATAACCTCTGATTAATGGTTCAGGTAATTCATATTGTTCGGTGATTCCAACAGGACTTGTAATCTTTGCGGTATATTTTTCTCCGAGCGCGGGAGTAATTTCAAATGCGCCCATTCCATTATGAAAACTTGAGAAATCAGCAACTTTTTTTCCTTTGCTGTTCAATACAATTCCTTCCACATCAGCAGGTTTTCCAAATTCATTCAGCGCACGGAAAGCAACTTTGCTTTCTATTCCGCGAATTAAATCTCCGCCTTCAGGGAAGAGAGAGAAATTTATTTTTCCAAGCACAATGGGAATAGAACGGGAAATGGATTCGGTCTGTCCCTGATAATCAATCATAATATTGAGAAGTCCGTCATTCGTTTTTAATTTCGCAGGAAGTGTGAACTTCACATGTTTTTCTCCTATATAATCGGTGATGGTGGCTTCTTCCACAATTTTTTCACCGCCAATCTGTGCCACATATTTTATTTTATAAGAAGATAGCGGTTTGTTCTCGTTGGTCTCAATTTTAATTTTTGCTGATACTTCATCGCCCGCACCAAACGCCTTGCGGTCAAAATCCAATTTCATTTTCATGGCAGGCAATACAACATCCTGAACAGTTAATTCTTTTTCAAAGAAAGAAGAATCATTTTTCTGCCAGTTGGTGTACGCCTTCACTTTATATAATCCGCCTGGCGATTCTTCACCCAAAGAAAAATCTCCGCTCGCTTTTCCGTTCTTCGCAATAAGGCGAATGGTTTTTTCTACGCTTCCTTTCGGATTAATGAATTCCACATTCAGAATATCGCTCTGCGAACTTGCTTTTAGATTCTGTCCGTTGCGCAGATACGCAGAAAACCAAATGGTTTCTCCAGGATTATAAAACGGCTTGTCGAACTGAAGATACACGCGCTCTTCTGGCATTTTTGAATTCGCCTCAGTTGATTTTTTCTTCAGCGCCTTGATGAATTCGTTCTCAACCGTGGGCTGGTAGCTGGTTGGAGCCATCCAACTCATTAATGCAATCATTACGGAAGAAACTCCGATTGCTGTGAAAAATTTTCCACCTCGGGAAAATTTTGATGATGTGTGATTTGTTTTCATTGTTATAGATTTTTTAGTTGATTTCGGTTTATTTAACAGCATGATGCACGGTTTTTGAGCATTCCATAAACAAGAGGGAATTTTTTGGATATTTACATAAGAATTATTCACCGTTGGCTTCTTCATATAATATAAAGGACTGCTCTGATTCCGAACTCGTTCAGAAATTTCGGGATTCACGCGACAATGCGATTGTGGGCGAATTGTTTCAGCGTTACACGCATCTGGTGTTTGGCGTGTGTATGAAATATTTAAAAGATGAGGATGAGGCGAAGGACGGTGTCATGCAGATCTTTGAAAAGATTCTGACTGATTTGCACAGGCATAAGGTAGAAAATTTCAAGGGCTGGCTTTACATGGTGGCAAAGAATCACTGCCTTATGTATTTCCGAAGTAAAAAAATTCATGTTGAACTGCCGAGGCATTTGACCGGAGATTTTGGCGATAATCATTCGGATGATGAAACTTCTTTCGGGAATGATGACGGGGTGCCTGTGGAATTAACATCCAGTTTGCATCATAACGGGGAAGACAAAGAAAAACAACTTACTTTGATGGAATCTGCCATTAAAGAATTGAAAGAAGGACAAAAGATATGCATAGAACTCTTTTATTTGCAGGAGAAATCATATGAAGAAGTGGCGAAGATGACCGGATATACGATGAAAGAAGTGAAGAGTTATATACAGAACGGAAAACGGAACTTGAAAATTCTTATGACGACAAAATCAGTAGGCAATTGGCAAAAAAATAAAAAGTGAAAGAGGGAACTAACATATTCGCACACACAGATTGTCTTTCAGAAGAAATGCTTACGAAGTATATTTCTGATAAACTTTCTTCTGCCGAAAAACACGAGGTGGAAAAGCATTTGATTGACTGCGAAATGTGCTCAGATGCTGTGGAAGGATGGCAAATGATTTATGATAAAAAAAAGATTTCTAATATCACTTCGGAACTCAATCAGAAAATTCAGACACGAATTGACGCGAAGGAAGAAAAGAAAGAAGTGAAAATAATTTTCCTCCGGCAATACCGCACTCAACTGGCTGTTGCGGCTTCCATCTTACTGGTTGTCGGGCTCGTTTGGTTTTTCAAGAGCAATGTGTCCATGAAGGAAATGGATAATGCAGAAGCAGAAAAAATGTTTGCAGAAAAATTTTCACCTCCTCCTGCAGATTTGGACAACGAGGCAACAACCGGAAAAGAACAATCAGAACCCGATTCTAAAAATCCAGTTACTACTGCGCAGGACCCAACTCCGCTGAACAATATTTCGCTAGAGGAAGCACAAAAGAAATCGTTGCCTGCGGAATCTCCATCCTTTTCATCTGTTGAAGGAGCAAAATCAGGAAAAGATATTGCTGAAGAAAAACATTTGGGCTTGGCGGAAAACAAGATGGAAGATGTTCCTGTGCAAAATGCAGACCAACTTCGTAAGGGGATTGTTGCGAAGAAAAGCGAGGAAAAAGAAGACAAAAATTACTGGCGCTATAAAGAAGCAGAAACAACTCCTAAGGGAAATGTCACAACCAAATCGGAAGTTACTGTTCAAACGCGTGATGAAGACGGAGTTAAAGATGAAAAAGACCAAACCATTCTTTTAAGTAAAGAAGTCTCAAAAAATCAAAATGAATTTGAATCGCTGAAGGAAAAAGACAAGAAAGCGGATGAAACAAAAAAACCGCAGTCAACAACGGTCAACACTGAAGTTGTAACAGCAACGGGAGCTTCATCGGTTTCTGCTAATCAGCCTGTTCAGGATAAATCAAGTGCGCTTATGCAGGACAATAAAAAAACAATGGATGACCGCGAACGCAATGACGCCAATGCTGTGAACCGCGCTCAAGAAGGGCAAGGAGATGTGCTTGCGTATGAATCAGGAAAGAAAACAAAAGAAGAAAAATCCGGAGGCAAAGGCAAAGAAGATAAATCGCCAAAGAAAAAAATTTCAAGCGGTTATTATGATATGAAAACTTCTACTTCGGCTCCCATGCCTGAAACACAATCCCAAACAAAAGCCACAAAAACAGAAGTTGGAGCAGAAATAAACGGAAAACTTGATTCTGTCGCAGTAGGTGGAACATTCGGAACAATTCTGAGTGCAGATGGACTAATTGCTATTGACAGTGCAATGATTAAATATGACAAACAGGATTACGGTGGTGCCGTAAACGATTTTGAGCAAACGCTCAAACAAAATCCGAATGATGAGAAAGCATTGTTTTATTCTGCGGTTTCTTATATGAGTTTAGGTCAGACGGACAAAGCGCTTGTGAATCTCAACAAAATCCTTGCAAACAAAAACAGCAAATACTATGAGGACGCGCAGTGGTATTCATCGCTTGCCTACATTAAAAATAATGATACGAAGAACGCGCGCATGAATCTGATACCGCTTCAGAATAATTCCAAAAGTAAATATCAGAAACAGGCGGATGAAACTCTCAGGGAAATTATGAAGTAATCAGGGTTTTGGTTTTTGCTCCTCCCACAAAACTTCCAGAACAGTTTGCCCCACCGCTTTCAAAGTGCCTTTGTCAATGATGTTCATGTTGTCGCTGTGGCGGTGATGGTAATAGGGAAAATTTCCAATATTAAAATCCCAGTTCACAATATCTACGCATGGAATATTCGCACCAGAAATAATATAAGTGTGGTCATCGGTGATCTCATGGATATCGTCAAAGACAAAATATTTTAAGTAGTTAAGGCGTGATGCTTTGTTCCAGATTTTTTTTACAACATAGGGTGCAGATTCGCGTGAAAGTCCTTCTCTCGGAAATGTTGCATTCTTTGCACCAACCATATCAAGCAGAATTCCATATTCAGCTTTATACCCGATCTTATGAGGGTTTTTCGTCCAATACTGTGTACCGAGCGCCCAGGTATTTTCTCCATTGTCATTTTCTTTTCCATAATCTTCCAAATCGTCCAGCAGAATATCAATTCCCACATCGGGTTTTGAAATACTGAATTGGTGTGCGATTTCCAAAAGCACACCCACACCGCTTGCACCATCATCAGCACCGTCTGCGGGTTTATCTTTATTTATCGAATCCTGGTCAGCAAACGGGCGCGTATCCCAGTGAGAAAGAAGTAAAATACGATTTGTAATTTCAGGTTTGTAAGACGCGATAATATTTTTCAGGTTGAATTTTTTCCCGTCATATGTTGTAATGTTTCCGTTTTGGATTTGAGTTTCCAATCCGTAAGATTTTAGTTTTGAAACTAGATATTCAGCGCATTTTGCATGAGAAGCAGTTCCGGGAACACGAGGACCAAAATCTACTTGTTCTTTCACAAAAGCATAAGCAGAATCTTCATTAAATATCGGAGCGGGAGGAAAAACAGAAGTATTATTATTCGCATCCGTGTGATTGTTGTCGTCAATAGTTGTATCTCCTGAACAAGCCGAAAAGAAACAAGAAGTAAGAAATAATAAGTAAGCAGTAAAGCGGATAATTTGTTTCACGGAAATTATTTTTCTTTTTCCCATGTAGTGCCGTACTTAGTATCCTTGATGATGATTTTGCTTTTGGCAAGCCCGTCACGCAGTTTGTCAGATGTTTGGAAATCTTTTTTTGCTTTTGCTTCGTTTCGTATTTCAACGATTAGACCCATCAGGTTTTTTGTCAGTTCGTCATTATTTGTTGAGCTTTGTTCCTGCTGTAATCCCATCACATCAAAAACAAATTCATTAAAAATTTTCTTAAGTAATTCCAAATCAGATTTTGAAATTTCTTCTTTGCCGTCATTTACTGAATTAATAATCCTTACTCCTTCAAATAAATTCGCAATAAGAATAGGAGAATTAAAATCATCGTTCATTGCTTCGTAACATTTTGTCTGAAGCGCTTTTATATCAGATGTAGATTTATCTGATGGTTTCAGTGTGTCAAGAGTTTTGATTGCATTCATCAGTTTATCAAAACCCTTTTCAGATGCCTGCAATGCTTCATTGGAAAAATCAAGCGTACTTCGATAATGTGTTTGCAGCATGAAAAAGCGAACGGTCATAGGAGAATACCCTCTTGTGAGAAGCCGATGATTGCCAGTAAAAAGTTCCATTGGTAAAAATCCATTGCCAGCTGACTTTGACATTCGAACTCCATTTACAGTTAACATATTCGTGTGCATCCAGTATTTCACGGGTTCGCAATGATTGCATGCCTGCGACTGAGCAATTTCATTGGTGTGATGTGTGGCTATAAGATCCATTCCTCCTCCGTGAATATCGAAAGTAGTTCCTAAATATTTTGCGCTCATCGCTGAACATTCAATATGCCATCCCGGAAAACCCCAACCCCACGGTGATGGCCATCGCATGATGTGTTCGGGTTTTGCTTTTATCCAGAGTGCGAAATCAAGCCGTCCTTTTTTTTCATCCTGTCCTCCAAGCTCACGTGTGCCTTCCAGCAATTCTTCCTGTTTTCTGTTTGAAAGAGCTCCATAATTATTTTTCGTAGAATATTTTTCTACATCGAAATAAACTGTTCCATTCGATTCATATCCTAATCCTGATTCAATAATTTGTTTTGTCATTTCAATCTGCTCAGAAATATGTCCAGTCGCAGTTGGTTCAATGCTTGGCGAACGTGTGTTAAACAACCTCATCACTTCATGAAATCCGAGTGTGTATTTCTGTACGATTTCCATTGGCTCAACCTGTTCAAGTTTTGCCATCTTGGTAAACTTATCACCGCCCTCATCACGGTCGCCTTCTAAATGCCCTGCATCGGTGATGTTGCGCACATAACGTACTTTATATCCTGAATAAACCAGGTAACGATAAATTAAATCGAAAGACATGAATGTTCGGCAATTTCCCAGGTGCACATAATCATAAACGGTCGGTCCACAAACGTACATTCCGACAAATGGCGGATTAAGAGGAGTGAATTTTTCCTTCTTGCGTGTAAGCGTGTTGTATATTTCTATTTGCTGAAGTGCCATAATTGCAGACGAAAGTAGATAAAAAAATTAGTCCCGATAATTTCTTGCCGGGACTAATCTGAGAATCAAAGTTAGGTTTAGGGCTGACCTTTACTTATCTTTTTCTTCTATGGGCGCATCGCCAACATATTTTCCTGCCTTATAAACTGCAATGCGTTCTAGAATTCCATCTGTATTGTATACATAATCTTTTCCGTCAATCAGGCGATAATTTTTAAACTCCCCATCTTTAGAAATTCTTCCTCCTGTAAAGAAGAGTTTTGAGTATCCATTACCATCAAATGGTTTTTGTGCTGCGTTTGGTTTTTCAGTATTAGCATCAGCAATTTTAGGCGGTTCTTTTGAAACTTCTTCTTTCTTGGGAGGAAGAGGTTGTTTTGGTGCATACACTTCAGTATTCTCAGCATCCAAAGTGCCATCATTAAATGATTTTTTTGCTCTTAAGTCTCCGTTTTCATAATGCTCTTCCCATATACCAGCTTCTTTGCCGTCTTTCATTTCCCCTGTCATCATTACTTGCCCATTATCATAAAAATATTCCTGCTTTCCTTCGCGTTTGCCTGTGTTAGTATATTTGAAATTATAAAATGTTTGTCCATTATCATAGTATGACTTGTAATCTCCAACCCACCTATTGTTTTCCCAATTTCCTTCTTCCTGAAGTTTTCCGCTCTCATAATACATTTTCGCATATCCTTTCGGTCGATTATCTGTATATGTGATTTCACTTTTAAGTATTCCGCTTGGAAAGTACATTTTCCAGATACCTATTTTTTTACTGTCAGTAAATTTTCCTTCTTCAACTTTAGCTTCAGCTGGATAGGCGGGCAATTTTTTTACGCTATTATATACAATCCAATAACCCTGCTTAAATCCTGTAGAAGGATCAATCTGGTTAAGCGTGTCGCTATTTACAGATTGGGCGAGAGCAACCTGGCAGGTGAAAATCAGGAGTAGAAATTGCTTCATAAAATTTTCTTTATGTTCTATAGGTAAATGTACATCAATATTTGGGTTCATACAAGGGTTAAACATGACTTTTAGACGAGTGTTGGGTTTTTGACGATAAGCTAGGTTGTTTTATCGCTTATTTTAAGCGAATTTTCAAGATAAGAATATTATTTTTTGGATATTGAAACTGATAAATTTTCCAGCATATCTTTTACGGTTTCGTTTAGTGAATATTTATGAGACCATTTCCAATCATTTCTTGCCTTCGAATCATCAATACTTTTAGGCCATGAGTCAGCAATCTTCTGGCGGAAATCAGGAGTATAGCCGATAGAGAATTCAGGAAAATGTTTTTTAATTTCTGATGCGATTTCCTTTGGAGAAAAACTCATTGCGGAAATATTATAAGAAGAGCGGACTTCAACATTTGATGAATCAGTTTCCATAAGTTCAATGGCAGCCCGAATGGCATCTGGCATATACATCATAGGCAGGTAACTATTTTCAGACAGAAAGCATTCGTACCTTCCCTTAAGTGTTGCTTGGTAAAAAATGTCCACCGCATAATCGGTTGTTCCGCCACCGGGAGGAGATTTATAACTAATCAAACCGGGATAGCGCAAACTTCTAACGTCAACTCCGTATTTCTTAAAATAATATTCGCACCATCTTTCTCCTGCCAGTTTGCTGATGCCGTAAACAGTTGCCGGTTCCATTATCGAATACTGAGGAACGTTTTCTTTTGGGGTTGAGGGTCCAAATACAGCAATAGAACTTGGCCAGTAAATTTTTTTTATTTTTTTTTCTTTAGCTAGTTCAAGAACATTAAATAAACTGTTCATATTCAGTTTCCATGCGAACTGCGGATTTTTTTCTGCAGTGGCAGAGAGAAGGGCTGCAAGAAGATAAACCTGTGTGATGGAGTGGTCGGCAACAACTTCCTTTAGCCTTGCTTCATCAAGAATATCTAACTCTTCAAAAACACCTTTGTAATTGAATGGCTTCTTTATATCTGAAGCAATCACATTACCTGTTCCGTAAATCTCCTGTAACTTTTCAGTAAGTTCAGTTCCAATCTGACCGGAGGAGCCGATTACAAGTATTTTTTCAGAAGATGTCATATGGTGAATCGTTGCTAAAGTATAAAAATCTTAACTTTGAGAAGGGGCAATATTTACATTAATATTACTCTTCTAAACCGTGCAAAGATTTCCTTCCCGCAAAGAATTATTGAAACAGCTTCATGAAGAATCCTCCAAACGGTTTACATTTTCATTTTACCGATACGTGATTATTGAAGATGTTGAAAATCTTCGTGGAGAACTTTTGAAGAAATGGAAAGTGTTAAATGCCTTCGGAAGGATTTACATCGCGCGCGAAGGCATCAATGCACAGATGAGCATTCCGGAGGAGAATTTCCAAAAGTTTCAAAAGCAATTATATTCCGATAAAAGATTTTCAGATGTTCCTTTTAAGGTTGCTATTGAAGATAACGGCAAATCCTTTTATAAACTTACAATTAAAGTCAGAAAAAAAATTGTAGCAGATGGTCTGAAAGATGACTCATTTGATGTGACCAATGTTGGCACGCATCTTTCCGCTGAAGAATGGAATAAACAAATGAACAACGCTGTCGTTGTTGACATGCGTAATTTTTACGAAAGCGAAGTCGGGCATTTTCAAAATGCCATTTGTCCTGATGCGCACAGCTTCCGCCAGGAACTTCCAATGGTAAAAGAAATTCTTCAGGGAAAAGAAAACGAAAAAATATTATTGTATTGCACGGGTGGAATCCGCTGTGAGAAAGCAAGCGCTTATCTGAAGCATTATGGTTTCAAAGACGTAAACCAACTCTATGGCGGCATCATAGAATATGCCCGACAAGTAAAACTAAACGGACTTGAATCTAAATTCAAAGGAAAAAATTTTGTGTTTGACGAGCGTATGGGCGAAAGAATAACTGAAGATATTATTTCAAAATGTTATCAATGCAGTAAACTTTGCGACACGCATTATAATTGTGCGAACGATGGATGCCATCTTCTTTTTATTCAATGCGAATCCTGTCGTGAAAAATTTGAAGCATGCTGTTCGGATGAATGCCGGAAAATAATTCATCTTCCGATTGACGAGCAGAAAAAAATTCAGCGCGAGACCGCGAGAAACGTTCCCGCAAGTATTTTTTCCAGCCGCAAGCGCGCCAAACAACGCACACATAGCTGATTCCTTTGTGTGACTATCTTTGCCATCAATTATGCTGTATTATTTTCTGAAAATAGTTGTGGGTATTTCCACACGGATTTTTTATCGCAATCCACTTGTGTTGGGAAGAACGAATGTTCCGCTGAATGAACCGCTTATCATCGCATCCAATCATCCGAATGCTTTGTGCGATCCCTGTTCCATCGCGGTATTTTCAAAACAACGGATTCATTTTCTGGCGCGCGGAGACGTGTTTCAAAATAAAATCCTGTATTGGATTTTTGTCAGGCAACTTGGGATGGTTCCCATCTATCGGCTGTTGGAAGGTGCAGAAAACCTTCACAAAAATGAAGAGACATTTCGCATAAGTACTGAAAAGTTAAAACAGAAAAAAACAATCCTCATGTTTTCAGAAGGGATTTGCATACAGGAAAGGCGGTTGCGAAAACTTAAAAAAGGTACTGCCCGTATTGCTTTTGCTTCTGAGGAATCTGCAGATTGGAAACTGGGACTAAAAGTTATTCCTCTTGGAATGAATTACACAAACCCGAAAAAATTCCGGAGCGATTTAGTATTTAACTATGGAAAACCGATTGTCATGAAAGATTTCCAGGAAGTTTATGTAAAAGATAAAGCGATTGCGATTAATGAATTTACAAAACATCTTCAGAAAGAATTATCAAAACTGGTTGTGCATATTGATGATGTGCAAAATGACCAGCTTGTTTCAGATATGGAAGAGATATATGGGAATCAAATTACAGGGGTTAAAAAAGAAAAATTCATCACTACACAAAAAATAGTTCAAGCTGTAAATAATTTGAGCAGGCAAAACCATGAAACAGTAAATTCTTTCAGAAAGAAAGTAAGAAATTATCTAGCACAGATTGAAAACATCCATGTGCGCGATTGGGTTGTGAAAAAGGAAAAAGTTTCTGGTTTCCGGCTTCTGGCCTCTGGCTTCTGGCTGTTGCTCTGCTTCCCCTTTCATTTGTTCGGTCTTATTAATAATTATCTTCCGTATAAAATAGGATATGCTACCGCCAATCGCATTGTAAAGCAGGTTGAATTTCATGCATCGGTAAATATGTACGTAAGCGCCATGTTGTATTTGATTTTTTATCTTATACAAATTCTTTCTGTTGCGTTGATTTTCAGGAATTGGTGGATACTTGGAGCATACATAATTCTACTTCCGCTCAGCGGATTGTTTTCGCTGAAGTATTATACTTTTCTGAAAAAAACTTTCGGGCAATGGAGATTTTTTTCTCTTGAAAATAAAAAACGCGAAGAAATTATCAGAATGAGAAATGAATTAGTAAGCGAATTAGCATTATACTTTAAACTTTAATTTTTTTTCGTGCTTGCCAAACGCATCATCCCATGCCTCGATATTAAAGATGGTCGCACCGTAAAAGGCGTGAACTTTGAAAACCTCCGTGATGCTGGCGATGCGGTTGAGTTGGGAGAATATTATGCAAAGAACGGAGCGGATGAATTAGTTTTTCTGGATATCACCGCAACGAATGAAAAAAGAAAAACACTCTCAGCACTGGTAAAAAAAATTGCATTGCATGTAAATATTCCTTTCACGGTTGGCGGAGGAATTTCATCTGTTGAAGATGTTTCTGTTTTGCTCAATTCCGGTGCGGATAAAATTTCCATCAATACTTCCGCAGTAAAAAATCCAAACCTGATTTCTGATCTGGCAAAAAGGTTTGGAAGCCAGTGCGTGGTGGTTGCAATTGACGCTAAGGCAGTTTATCCACCTTTGGAGGAGGCAGGGGGAGGAAAAAACTGGAAAGTTTTCCTGAACGGAGGCAAAGTTCCAACCGACATTAAAGCATTCTTCTGGGCAAAAGAAGCCGAGCAAAGAGGAGCGGGAGAAATTCTTCTCACTTCGATGAATCACGATGGAACAAAAAACGGATTTGCTATTGAACTCACAAAAATAATTTCTGAATCAGTAAATATTCCTGTGATTGCTTCAGGCGGTGCAGGAACCATGGAACATTTTGCAGAAGTTTTCACCAAAGGAAAAGCAGATGCCGCCCTTGCAGCGAGCATTTTTCACTTTAAGGAAATTGAAATTGACGTATTGAAAAAATTTCTTAAGAAGAAAAACATTTCGGTCAGATTCTGATATTCCTGACCTATATCATATCCCTTTTGACAATTCCATGACAGTTTAACTTGACTCTTTTTAGAGATTTGTATAACAAATATGAATCGTTTCAAAATCATAGCCGTCACGCACAAGCATTTCGATATTTCTGATATTGGAAAATTTCATATTGACGAGAAAGAGTGGAAGAACCGCCTTTCTGAACTGAAAACAAAAATGGGGGTTGATGAGTTGATGTTCCTTTCCACCTGCAATCGCGTTGAATTTTTACTGAGCACTTCTCTGCAAATTGATGCTGATTTCGTGAAGAAATTTATTCTTTCCATTTATTCTGAAATAAATATTGAACATCTCAAAAAATCTGTTTCTTCAGCTTCTGTTTTTGAAGGAGAAGAAGCACTCCGACATCTTTTCCATGTTGCTTCTTCGCTTGATTCTTTGGTAGTAGGCGAGCGGGAAATTATCACGCAGGTGCGCAACTCCTATGAAATATGCCGGAAGTTTGGTTTGACCGGAGATGTTATCCGTTTAGTTGTTCAAAATACCATTGAGTGTGCCAAAGAAGTTTATACAAAAACAAATATTGCGAAAAATCCGGTTTCTGTTGTTTCGCTGGCTTATCGTAAGTTGAAAGAATTGAATGTAAAATTGGATGCGCAGTTTTTGATTATCGGTTCAGGAGTGACAAACACAACCATGACGAAGTATTTAAAAAAACATGGCTTCACAAATTTTGTTGTATTTAACAGAACTCTTTCTAACGCAGAAAAACTTGCCAACGAACTCAGCGGAAAATCTTTTCCTCTTTCTGATTTGAAGAATTATAAAAATGGTTTTGATGTGATTGTTACCTGCACGGGATCCAGGGAGCACATCATCACGAAAGAAATCTACACAGCTCTTATAGGCGATGACAAAGGCAAGAAAGTGGTGATTGATCTGGCAGTTCCGAATGATTTGGATGAAGAGATTCTGAAAAACTATGATGTGAATCTTATAGCAGTAAATAATTTACAGGAGATTGCCCGTAAAAATTTACAGGAACGCGAAAACGAATTGGCTTCTTGTGAAAAAATTATTTCTTTCCATATTGAATCCTTCCGTCAGGAATTAAAAGAAAGAAGGGTGGAGATTGCCATGAGTGATGTGCCGAAGAAAGTGAAAGAAATTTACGACACGGCTGTGAATGAAGTATTTTTCAAAGACATTGAAAAACTTGACACTCAATCAAAAGAAACGTTCGACAAAGTGATTGCCTACCTCGAAAAAAAATACATCAGCATGCCAATGAAAATGGCAAAGGAAGTAATGATGGAGAAGTAGCCAATCCCTAACCCTTCCCCAAGGGAAGGTGAATAATTCAAATTCCACGTGCCTAAATCAAGAAGCAAAAAGAAAAAGAATCTCTCTCCCCTTGGGGGAGAGTTGGAGAGGGGCTCCATAATAATCGGCTCTCGCGGCAGCGAACTTGCTCTCTGGCAGGCGAATTTTGTTTTGAGTGAATTGAAGAGAATAAAAATTGACGCAGAAATAAAAATCATAAAAACAAAAGGAGACATAGAACAAAATCTGAGCTGGGATAAAATGGAAGGCAAAGGTTTTTTTACCAAAGAAATTGAAGGCGCTTTACTAAAAAAAGAAATTGACTTAGCAGTGCATTCGCATAAAGATTTGCCAACCGATTTAGTTCCTGGATTAATCATTGCTGCAGTTTCTGAACGAGAAGATCCAAGCGAATTGTTGCTGATAAATAAAAATTCTGTAGATGAAAAGGAAAAATTTTCTCTAAAAAAAAACGCCATTGTCGGAACTTCATCGGCAAGAAGAAAATCTCAGATGCTTGCGTGGAGAAACGATGTGAAGCTGGAAGACTTACGGGGAAATGTTCCCACGCGAATTCAAAAACTAAGAGATAAAAAATACGATGCGATTCTGATTGCGAATGCCGGAATTTCAAGATTGGAAATTGATTTAAATGAATTTCATTGCGAAAAATTAGATGTGAAAGAATTTATTCCTGCTCCTGCACAAGGTGTTCTTGCTTTGCAGATTCGTGAAAGTGATAAAGAATTATTTGCAAGACTTCAGAAATTAAATCATCCTTATGTTTCAGAAACTATTTCGGTGGAAAGAAAAGTTCTAAACTTGTTTGATGGCGGTTGTCAACTTCCGCTGGGAGTTCATTGCGAGAAAGATGAAAATGAAGACGGTGAAACGATTTATAAAGTACGTGCAGCTAAAGCAGATTCATGGGATAAGTTTCCGAAATATATCTATGTGCAATCGAAGAAGTCAGAAGGATTGGCAGAAAAAGTAGTCGAGAAAATAAAAAACATAAAACCCTGTTCTGTTTTCATCAGCAGGGATTTTCGAAAGAATGATTTCTTCAAAAATTGTCTGGAAGCAAACGGATATCAAG
Organism: Bacteroidota bacterium; assembly: GCA_016213405.1. Taxonomy (NCBI): domain Bacteria; kingdom Pseudomonadati; phylum Bacteroidota; species Bacteroidota bacterium. The sequence continues at coordinate 45,169 of JACRAM010000071.1, read as the reverse complement.
TTTTCGCGCAATCGCTAATCGAGATAAAACAAATCGCGATGAGAAAATTTGTGAAAACAGATTGGATATTTTTCTCCAGCAAAAATGCTGTGAAACATTTCTTTGAACAGAAACCGGATGTGGAAGGAACAAAGTTTGGAGCTGTAGGAAAATCTACGGCAGATGAAATCCGAAAGTTTGGCAAGCGGGCTGATTTCATAGGAGATTCGGACAACACGAAAATGACAGGAAAAAAATTCTCTGCACTTGTCGGAAGTAAAACTGTTTTGTTTCCTCAAGCAAAAGCGAGCATGAAAACAATTCAGCTTCAATTGCCGAAGAAAGAAAATGTAAAAGATGTTGTTGTTTACGAAACTATTAAACACAACGATTCTCGTTTGCCGCCTGCTGGCTGCCAACTATTAATTTTTACCAGTCCTAGCAATGTGGAGGCATTCTTCGAAAAAAATAAAATCAGCTCAGAGCAAAAAGTAATTGCAATGGGAGACGCTACGGCAAATGCTTTGAAAAAGAAAGGAGTAAAAACAAATAAACAACCTGCTTCCTTTGATGATTTGGGATTAGTGCAAGCAGTGATGTCATTATAAAATTTTATACTATGATACAACGCCCCAGAAGACTCCGTAAAAACCCAATCATCCGCGAGATGATTGCAGAAACGAGATTGTGCAAGGACATGTTCATCTATCCGTATTTTATTGTTCCCGGAAAAAAAATCGTCCACAAGATTAATGCGATGCCGGGCATAAATCATTTTTCTGTTGATGAATTATTAAAAGATGCAGAGAAAGGATTAAAACTTGGAGTAAATAAAATTTTACTGTTCGGTGTTGGAGAGGAAAAAACAAAAGACGCGAGCTCATCGTTCAGCAATAATTCTGTTGTAGTGAAAGCCGTGAAAGAACTGAAGAAAAAATTCGGAGATGATTTGTACGTGATTACGGATGTTTGCGTGTGTGCTTACACCACACACGGGCATTGCGGAATTCTGCACAATGATTATGTGCATAATGATTCTTCGGTGGAAGTTTTGGCGAAAATGGCGCTGGCTCATGCGCAGGCAGGTGCAGATATGGTTGCGCCTTCGGATATGATGGACGGCAGAGTAGGAGCGATCAGAAATTTACTGGATGAAAAAAAATCAGAGAACACCGCTATCATGTCTTACGCGATAAAATTTTCTTCCTCTTATTATGGTCCGTTCCGCGAAGCGGCAGATTCGGCTCCGCAAAAGGGCGATAGAAAGACTTACCAGATGGATTTTCGTAACGGGCGCGAAGCTTTGAAAGAAGCATTGCTCGATGAACAGGAAGGCGCAGACATATTAATGGTAAAACCCGCGATGGCTTACATGGATGTGATTTCAAATTTGCGTGCAAATACATTATTGCCCGTTGCTTGCTATAATGTTTCCGGAGAATATTCCATGGTGAAAGCAGCTGCTAAAAACGGATGGATTGACGAACAGAAAATTGTGATGGAAAATATGCACGCTTTCGCGCGCGCTGGAGCGGATATTATTATTTCGTATCACACAAGGGATATTATGGAGAAAAAATGGCTGTAGATATCAGCGAATGCGGATAAATACGAATTTGCGAAGGAATACAATCTTTTCGTAATTCGTACATTCGCAAAAATTCGTATTTGTAGATGATCATCGCAGTTAACACCCGCCTCTTACTCAAAGACAAGCTCGAAGGTATCGGCTGGTTCACCTATGAATCGCTGAAGCGGATTACAAAAAATCATCCGGAACATAAATTTCTTTTTCTGTTTGATCGCCCTTTCTCCGAAGAATTTATTTTTTCAGATAATATTTTACCGATAGTAATTAGCCCTCAAGCGCGCCATCCTTTTCTCTGGTATTGGTGGTTTGAGCAATCAATCCCCAAAATCTTTCACAAGCACGAGCCGGATTTATTTCTTTCTCCTGATGGTTTTCTTTCATTGAGTTCTTCGCTGAAACAAATTCCTGTTATTCACGATTTGAATTTTGAATATTATCCTCAGGATATTCCCTTACTAGCAAGAAAGTTTTTTAAAATATATTTTCCAAAGTACGCGAAGAAAGCAGACCGCATTGCCACCGTTTCGGAATATTCAAAACGGGATATATCAAAACTCTACAAGGTCTCTCCTGAGAAAATTGATGTGGTGTATGATGGAGCGAATGAAGCATTCAAACCCGTTTCTGAATCTAGCGGATTGAAAGTCCTACCCAATGGGGAGGATTTAGGAGGGGCTTCCTATTTTCTTTTTGTAGGCGCTCTTTCTCCACGCAAAAACATTGCACGTTTGCTTAAGGCATTCGATGAATTCAAAAAAACAGAAACATCAGAAATGAAATTGCTTGTTGTTGGAGAAAAACTATTTATGACAAGCGAAATAGAAAATGTTTATTCTTCCATGAAGTTTAAGAGCGATGTTATTTTCACAGGAAGATTAGGCACAAATGATTTGAAAGATGTGATGGCTTCTGCGTTTGCACTGGTTTTTGTTCCCTACTTTGAAGGTTTTGGAATTCCTATTGCGGAAGCCATGTATTGCGATGTGCCTGTGATAACTTCAAATGTAACCTCCATGCCCGAAGTCGCAGGAAATGCGGGACTGTTGGTTGATCCCTTTTCAGTTGATTCAATAAAAAACGGAATGATGAAAATTTATAAAGATGAATCAGTACGCAATCAACTGATAACAAACGGAAGAAAACAAAGAGAAAATTTTTCCTGGAATAAAACAGCGGAGAAACTTTGGAGTTGTATGGAAAAAGTACTTTCGTAAAAATAAATGCTCAAACCCTATTTCGATAAATCACTTTTAGAAGCCGGTTGCGATGAAGCAGGAAGAGGTTGCCTTGCTGGTCCTGTATTTGCTGCTGCTGTGATATTACCAAAAAGCCCATCCCTATCCCTTCCCGAAGGGAAGGGAGTTTCTCCCCTTCGGGGAGACGGAAGAGGGGCTTGGACTTTTCTTGAAAAAGTTAATGATTCCAAAAAACTTACACATGAAGTCAGGATGGAACTTCGCCCCATCATTGAAAAAATTGCTTTGTCCTATGTTGTTGAAAAGGTGAGCGTGGAAGAAATTGACGAAATAAATATTCTCAACGCTTCTTTTCTTGCCATGCACCGCGCCATTGCGAAACTTGAGTTTGAACCCGAACTTCTTTTGATTGACGGCAACCGCTTCACAAAATATAATTCCACATCCGGAAAAAAAATTGCTCATCAGTGCATCATTGAGGGTGACGGAAAATATCTTTCCATTGCCTGCGCTTCCATTCTTGCCAAAACCTATCGTGATGATTACATGAATGAGCTGCATGAAAAATTTCCGAACTACATCTGGAATCAGAATAAGGGCTATGCTACCCGCGCGCACCGTTTCGCCATAGAGCAATTTGGAGCAACCGAGCATCACAGAAAAAGTTTTACGCTCCTGCCCTCCCAATATGAACTGGATTTCTAAAGCCCCATCCCAACCTTCCCCATTGGGGAAAGAGCTTTGAAAAACTAAAATGTTATCTTTGTGAAAAGTTTTTTGTTGAAAATTTTCAAGCCAATTAACCTGCTTTGCTTTTGCTTTCCCCTCCTAATGGGAGGGGTTGGGGGTGGGCATCTTTTCTCTCAGGATTTTCTCGGCTATTCCAATAGCAACTACGCGGGTGTGAGCGGAATAGATTTGAATCCTGCCACCATTGCCGACAGCCGTTACAAGTTTGACATGACGCTGGTCGGTTTCAGTTTTAACATTGCGAATAATTACATTGGTCTGAATAAAGATGGGCGCAAATATCTTCTTTCGGGAGACTCAAGCGAATTCAAAAAAGAAAAATATCTCACCGAGAGAATAAATTCCGACCGCAAATCTGTTTTCCTCGGACAGCAACTTGTTCTTCCCTCGTTCATGATTACTCTTTCTCCCAAACACGCCATTGCACTCAATGTAAGAGAAAGAACTTTTCTGAACATTGACGGCATTGACCAGCCCCTCGCTCACCAGTTGTATGAAGCGCTCGGGGACAGTTTGAATTATAAGCAGCGTTTTCAAAATGAGCGAGTGAGTATTGATATGATGACATGGATTGAATACGGAGCAACGTATGCGCGCGTGCTTAAAGATGATGGAGATAAATTCATTAAGGCAGGAGCGCGTGTGAAATTTTTACAGGGACTTTGGGCTTCGTACGTGTACATAAATAATTTTGATTACAATTTTGAGAGCGACAGCACCCTTTCTGTTTACAATACAGGTGTTAATTACGGGCACTCCAATTCTTTTTCCCTTGCTGACAATATGGTTAAATATCAGTTCGGCTCAAAGCCATCCTTTGGCTTTGATTTGGGAGCAGTGTATGAGTGGAGGCCGGATAGGGAAAAATTCCGCTATGACATGGATGGCAAAACAGGATTAGACATGCGCTATGCGAATAAGTACAAACTCCGCGCAGGATTTTCCATTCTTGACATAGGAAGCATCAAGTTTGAAAAATCCACCATTGGCGATTTCACTGCCGATGTTCAGAACTGGTGGATTGACACCTTAAAAATGGATACTTCCAAAGCGCCAATGGTTAACATCGACAGCATACTTAAATCCCGTTTTCAACAAACAGAAGCAATTGCAGATTTCAAAATGAATCTGCCCACCGCTCTCAGCGCACAAGTGGATTATAATATCTGGAAAAACGTTTACGCAAACTTCACCGCCTATTACGCATTTAAGTTTTCGAAGAACAAAGACAAAGTTCATGAAATCACCGCCTTCAGCATTACTCCCCGATGGGATTGGAAATGGTTTGGCGTGTTTATGCCTCTTTCGTTTAACGCATACCGTAATTTGCATTTGGGTTTATCTGCCCGTCTCGGTCCACTAATCATTGGTACAAATAATCTTGCGCCTTTTCTCGGAAACCGGGATATTTTCAGTGCCGATTTTCATTTCCTGCTGAAGATTCCAATCATGTATAGAAAACCGAAAGACAAGGACAAAGACCACGTTTCCAATAAAAAAGACAAATGCAAAGATGTGCCCGGCACATGGGAATTTGCCGGCTGTCCTGACAGAGATTTGGATCACATTCCCGATAATATTGATGAGTGCCCCGATGATCCAGGTTTGCCTGAGTTCAACGGATGTCCAGACCGCGATGGAGATAAAATCATAGACAAAAACGATTCATGCCCGGATGTTGCCGGTCTTGCAGAACTCAACGGATGCCCCGATAAAGACGGAGATAAAATTACCGATAAACGCGATTCTTGTCCTGACGATGCGGGCTTGGCTGAATACAACGGCTGCCCCGATAGGGACTTCGACAGAATTATTGATAAGAATGATTTATGCCCCGATGATTCCGGAACCGTAGAACTCTTCGGTTGCCCCGATAAAGATTTTGACGGCATCACCGATAAAGAAGACCGCTGCCCCGATAAACCCGGACCAAAAGAAAATGATGGATGCCCCCTCGCCAGACTTCATTTACTCGACAAACAAGGAAATATCATAGCCACTGCAATTATTGACAAAGAAGGCAAGTTTAATTTTATACAACTCCCTTCTGATGAGTTGGCGCTGCTCAAACTTGAATCCTACGATGTGCTTATAGTCAATGAAGTGAGCGTTACGTTAGGAAAAATTATTCGTGTTGCCCGCAGAGGAGTTGACGGATATTTCCATTTCGAACAATTATCGGCCGATGAAAACAAAATCGGCAAACTTGATATTCCCGATACCCAGATTCAACTCAAGAAAGCCGAAGCGGAAAAAGTGCAGAAGGCAATGGAATCACTCGAGTTTGATTTCGGAAAAGACGCTATCCGCCCTTCCTCTATGGACGGGCTTGATTTGCTCGCTGAACTGCTGCAGCAAAATTCCGAATGGAGATTGAAACTTTCAGGGCATACCGATAATGTAGCATCCATGCAGTTTAATATGAAACTTTCTGAAAAACGCGTAGAGGCAGTTAAAAAATACCTCGTAAGCAAAAAAGGAATCGCCTCAGACCGCATTGTTCTCAAATGGTTCGGACCGTCCAAACCCATTGCAACAAATGATACAGAAGAAGGCAAACAGAAAAATCGCAGAGTGGAATTTCTGATAATAAAGTAACTGCGCTGCTTTCATTAAATGTATGCTTGTTAAACCCTTCAAAATAAAATTAGCCGAAAAGTATCTGACGAAAGAGGATATAAATATTCTCGATGTCGGAGCAGGCAGCCACTCTCCCACCATCACAAAACAATGGCTCCCCAAATGCCATTACACAGCAATAGATATTTCTAAAAGTTATAACAACGATCAATCCGATTTCAACGCAATGGACGAATTCATCGAAATGGATTTAACCAAACTCGAATTCGGTATCATCCCCGAAAATAACTACCACCTGATAGTGATGAGCCACGTAATCGAACACCTCCACAATGGCGATAAAGTAATTGCCGGCTTAATCCCTAAACTCAAAAAAGGCGGAATCATCTATCTCGAATTTCCATCAGAGCGAAGCGTAAACTTTCCTTCCAAACCCGAAACACTTAATTTTTATGACGACCCCACCCATTGCCGGATTTTCTCAGTGAAGGAAGTGAGTGAAATTCTTGTACAAAACCAAATGAGTATTTTATCTGCCGGAATCAGAAAGCAACTTATCAATATCATCCTCATGCCCTTCAAAATAATTTATCAATCCATAACAAAAGGATACGTCCGCGCAGGAGTTTATTGGGATTATTACGGATTTGCTGAGTATGTTTGCGCCAGAAAGTAATAAGAGAATTTCATGCAGAAAAAATTCGTCACCAACCTCGCCTTTCTTCTCCTCCTCAACCTGCTCATCAAGCCTTTTCACGTACTCTTCATTGATGTCAACTGGCAAAATACCGTCCATGCCGAAAACTTCGGACTCTATTTCGCCCTTTTCAACTTTTCATTCGTCCTCAACATCATTCTCGATTTCGGCATCACCAACTTCAACAATAAAAACATTGCCCAGAACAATCACCTCCTTACAAAACACTTCTCTTCTCTTGTTGTCCTGAAACTGCTGTTAGCCCTCCTTTACATTTTGCTTGCATTCATCGTTGGGCTTGTCATTCAATACGACTACCGCCTCATGAAACTCATGCTCCTGCTCGGCTTCAACCAGTTTCTCATTTCATTTATTGCCTACCTGCGCTCAAACATTGCAGGGCTTCTTCTTTTCTGGGTAGATAGCATTGTGTCGGTTCTTGACAGAGTCATTCTCATTACGATTAGCTGCCTATTGCTCTGGGGACACATACTGGATAGAGAACTCGACATCATGGATTATGTTTACGCTCAAACCATTTCCTATTCAATCACCGCTGTCATAGCTTTTATTATTGTATTCCGCAAGGCACAGTTCGCAAAATTCAAACTCACACGCGCCTTTGCCATGATGATACTGAAAAAAAGTTTTCCCTTTGCTGTGCTGATGATGCTCATGGCATGCTACAACCGCCTCGATACCGTAATGGTAGAGCGCATGCTTCCCAACGGAGCCGAACAGGCAGGCATTTACGCCCAGGGATACCGGCTTTTAGATGCAGCAAACATGATTGCCTTTCTTTTTGCCGGATTATTGCTTCCGATTTTTTCACGCATGTTGAAGTTGAAGGAACCTGTTGAAGCGCTGGTGAAAACAGCATTTATTCTTCTCATCACCCCGGGAATTGTTGTTGCCGTGGGCTGCTGGTTTTATTCAACAGAATTAATGTCATTGCTCTATAAAGAGCACATTGAATCAGCATCCGTTATTTTTCCTATCCTCATGTCCTGCTTTGTTGCTATCTCTACTTCCTATATTTTCGGAACGCTCCTCACCGCAAACGGAAACCTCCGCGAACTCAACCTCATGGCGGCAAGCGGCATACTGATTAATGTTGCCATGAATTTATTTCTGATTCCAAAGTTCCAGGCAGCCGGCTCTGCCGTTTCAAGTTTGACAACGCAATTTCTCACTGCCCTTATTCAGATTATCATCGCGCAAAGTGTTTTCAAATTCAGAATCAATTACCGGCTTATACTTACACTGATTGTATTTATCACAGGAGTGATTCTGATAAATTATTTCTCGCTGAAGATTCATCACGGCTTGTTGTCTGAAAATCATCGCTGGATGGTGAATTTTATTGTCATGGTGGCGGGTTGCGGTGCATGGGCGTTTGCCATCCGCCTGGTCAGCATAAAATCCATGGTCAGAATTATGAAATATGGATAATGCGAAAGGTTTTTCAATTCATAGTTAATCCGCTCTTTCGCTCCAAAAGAATTCCTGACATTTCTTCCTCCGGAAATTTCTGGAGCAACATTAAAAAACAATTCACTCACAACCGTCTTGGAGTTTTTTCACTTCGCTTTCTTTATTTTTTTATTCTCATTTCCCTGCTGGCGGATATTCTTGCGAATGAAAAACCACTTATTGCAAAATACGAAGGCAACATTTATTTTCCTGTCTTCCGTTCGTATGCTGTTGATTTAGGAATGGCACAATGGCAAAAAGAGTTTCAAAACATAGAATGGAACCATCTGAATTATGACTGGAAAGTTTTCCCTCCCATTCCGTATCTTCCGCAAAACATGGATAGGAATAATGTGCATTCAGTTTCCCCTTTCGGAGAACAGCATGTCGCATCGCTGCGTTGGAGGCACTGGCTTGGCACGGATGAACTGGGAAGAGATGTGTTATCAGGAATGATTCACGGAACAAGAACTGCGCTCACTGTCGGATTGGTTTCCATGGGTATCGCTTCGCTCTTCGGAATTTTGATTGGAGCGCTTGCCGGATATTTCGGAGATGAAAGGTTAAAAATTTCAAGAGCAGGTGTTGTAATGAATGTTTTGTTTTTCTTTCTCGCCATTTTCTGGGCATTCATCGCCCGCTCCTATGAAATCACCGATGCGCTTTCCGTTTCTTTCGGAAAATTCTTCCTGCAGATATTGTTTTCTGTTTTCATCATGGCAGTAACAATGCTTGTCGGAAATATTCTCGCTATTCCATTTAAGTTTATCCCGTTTCTCAAAAAGAAAATTTTTATTCCTGTTGATATTATTCTTTCCAGATTCATTGAAATAATGGTTTCAGTTCCCACTTTGTTTCTCATCATTTCCATTTCTGCTATCGTATCTCATCCTTCCATTTACATTGTGATGACCATCATCGGACTTACTTCCTGGCCAACCATTGCCCGTTTCATTCGCGCTGAGATGCTTCGCATTCGTTCATTGGAATATATTGAAGCCGCACACGCGCTCGGTTATTCAGAAGGAAGAGTGATTCTCCGCCACGCAATTCCCAACGCACTTTCTCCCGTGCTCATCACCATTGCTTTCGGCATTGCAGCTGCCATCTTAATTGAATCAACGCTTTCTTTTTTAGGCGTGGGCGTTTCTCCTGAAACGGTTACATGGGGTTCATTGCTTGCTGAAGCGCGGCAGACACCTTCAGCATGGTGGCTCGCTATCCTCCCCGGAACAGCGATTTTTCTTACCGTTACAATTTTTAATTTGATTGGAGAAGCGCTGACGGATGCACTGGACCCAAGACAAAAAAAGTAGGCAGCAGCAGTTGCAGCGGCTGTTTCCATCTGCCATCTGCCATGTTACATCTTACATATTAATATGCAGCCCATCAAACGCCAAATGAATATTCTCCGGCAACTCATCTTCCACTTCTTCATGCAACCCCATTTGATGGCTGATGTGAACCAAGAAAGTTCTTTTGCAATTTAATTCTTGGGCAAGTTTTATCGCTTCTTCAAGATTGAAATGAGAAATATGTTTTTCTTTTCTCAGAGCGTTCAGCACGAGGATTTCTGAGCCGTAAATTTTCTTCTTCTCTTTTTCAGATATAAAATTTGCATCGGTAATGTATGTGAAATTTCCTACTCGAAAACCCAGCACATCCAAATGCATGTGTTTTACAAGAATGGGAATGAATTCAACACCTTCAATCGTGAAGGATTTATTTTCTATGGTGTGAAAATTCACTTCGGGAATGCCGGGATATTTTTTTTCATTGAATACATAGCCAAACTGTTCGTGGATTGCCTGTTGTGTTAGTTCGCTTGCATACAAATCCATTTTCTTTTTCATGATATAATTGAATGCGCGTAAATCATCCAACCCCGCCACATGGTCGCGGTGTTCGTGCGTGTAAATGACTGCGTCAATTCTGTCCACTCTTTCTCTAATCATCTGCTGGCGGAAATCAGGACCTGTATCAATCACAAATCTTTTCTTATTAACTTCAATCATTACCGATGAACGCAAGCGTTTGTCTTTCGGATTAAGCGAATCGCAAACCCTGCATTTGCACCCGATGATGGGAACGCCTTGAGAGGTGCCGGTGCCGAGAAAAGTGATTTTCATTTTGCTGGTAAAACTTTTCCTTTCACTTCTCCAAATCCAATTCTCACTCCATCTTTCTCGGAAAATCCGCGCACGATAACCGTATCATTATCGTTTATGAATTTTCTTTCCGTGCCGTCAGAAAGTTTTATTGGCTTGGTTCCTTTCCATGTGAGTTCAAGCAGGCTCCCGTACGAATCAGGAGTTGCACCGCTGATAGTGCCGCTTGCCATCAGGTCGCCAATTTTTATGTTGCATCCGTTTACGGTGTGATGCGCGAGTTGCTGAGCCATATTCCAGTACATGTATTTGAAATTGGATTTGGAAATAGTTTGGGGTTCGGAGTTCGGGGTTTGGAGAAGAACTTCAAGATTAATATCGTAATGTTTGTTTCCTTCATACTCTAAATAAGGAAGAACTTTCGGTTCTTGTTTTGGCCCTGCAACGCGAAAGTTTTCCAATGCATCCATTGTTACCACCCAGGGAGAAATGGAAGAGCAGAAATTTTTTCCGAGAAAGGGACCAAGCGGAACATATTCCCATTGCTGAATATCACGCGCGCTCCAGTCGTTAAGCAGAACCATTCCGAAAATATAATCTTCAGCATCTTTTGTAGAAATACTTTCTCCGAGTTTTGTTTCTTTTCCGATGATGAAAGCCATCTCAAGTTCAAAATCAAGTGAACGAGTGGGCGAGAAGATGGGAGTTTCGGAATCCGCAGGTTTTATTTGTCCCTTCGGTCGGTGGAAATCTGTTCCGCTGACAACGATAGATGATGCTCTTCCGTGATAGCCAACAGGCAGATGTTTCCAGTTTGGTAAAATTGCATTCGCTGGATCGCGGAACATCGTTCCGACATTTTTCGCATGCTCCATGCTTGAATAAAAATCAGTGTAGTCGCCAATTTCGACAGGTAACAACATTTCCACTTCACTCATTTTGTGAAGAACTTTAGCTTTTGTTTTTTCATCATCCCGCAGTTCGGGATTTCTTTCTTCAAGCAGTTTTGATATCCTTTCGCGAACCGCACTCGTGGTTTTCTTTCCGAGCGCAATAAAATCGTTCAGAGAGGATTTCGCGAAAACATTCGTATCAAATTTCAGCGCGTTGAACACACCTGTTTTTTTCAGTTCAAGAAGGTCCAGCACATACTCTCCTATCGCAACGCCAATGCGGGGTAAAATATCTTTTGCTTTATCATGTTTTGCAATTACTTCTTTTGGCGGAGAGAAAATTCCAAAAGGAAGATTTTGTATAGGGAAGTCGCTGTTCTCTTCAACAGGAATCCATGATTTTAAATTTTGTTTTGCCATAGGATTACGAATATACGAATTGTCATTCCGAACGCATGTGAGGAATCCCCTTAACCTTATTACATACTATTATGAGATTTCTCCCTTTGGTCGAAATGACATCACCGACTGTAATTCGGAGACTCACTTGTAATAGTGATATCGTGAGGGTGGCTTTCGCGGATGCCGGAAGAAGTGATGCGGATGAATTTTGCTTTTTGCAAATCAGAAACTGTTTTTGCTCCGCAATAACCCATGCCGGCTCTGAGTCCTCCAATGATCTGATACATTACTTCAGCAAGAGATCCTTTATAGGGAACTCTTCCTGATATTCCTTCCGGAACAAGCTTAGCAAGATCGTCTTCTCCCTCTTGAAAATACCTGTCTTTACTTCCTTTCTGCATCGCTTCAAGCGAACCCATGCCGCGATATGTTTTGAATTTTCTTCCTTCAAGAATTACAGTTTCACCAGGAGATTCTTCCACGCCTGCGAACACAGAACCCATCATAACGCATGAAGCTCCGGTCGCAATCGCTTTCACCACATCGCCTGAATATCGGATTCCTCCATCAGCAATCACAGCGATTTTTCCTCTCACAGCATTTGCCACATCATAAATGGCGGTAAGTTGCGGAACGCCAACACCTGCAATCACGCGTGTGGTACAAATTGCACCTGGACCAATCCCTACTTTAACAGCATCTGCTCCGGCTTTCATCAGCGCAAGCGCAGCATCGGCAGTAGCAATATTTCCTGCCACCACTTGCAAATCAGGAAACTGGGACTTTATTTTTTTCACAGCGTCAATCACGCCTTTTGAATGTCCGTGTGCAGTGTCAACCACCACAGCATCCACTCCTGCTTTTACCAATGCTTCCACGCGTTCAAGCGTTTCGGTATTTGCTCCCACAGCAGCAGCAACGCGCAACCGCCCGAATTCATCTTTCGTTGAATTGGGGCGCGATTTTACTTTCATGATATCCTTAAAAGTAATTAGCCCGACTAATTTATGATGTGAATCCAGAATGGGAAGCTTCTCAATTTTATTTTCCCGCAGGATAATTTCAGCTTTCTTCAGATCCGTGCCCATCTTTGCTGTGATAAGGTTATCCTTGCTCATTACTTCAACAATGTGGCGGGACATTTCTTTTTCAAAACGCAAATCTCTGTTAGTTACAATTCCGGCCAGCTCTTTATTTTTTTTCACAATGGGAATGCCGCCAATCTTATTTTCTTTCATAAGACGGAGAGCGTCCTGAACCGTAGCGCTTTCGGTAAGCGTGACAGGATCAGTAATCATTCCGCTTTCGGAACGTTTCACTTTGCGGACTTGTTCCGCCTGCTCGGCAATCGTCATGTTTTTGTGAATGACGCCAATACCACCTTCCTGTGCGATAGTGATGGCGAGTTGTGATTCCGTAACCGTATCCATGGCTGCGGAAACAACAGGAACTTTCAGTTTTATTTCTTTCGTGAAGTAAGAGGAAGTGTCAGTTTCTTTCGGAAGGATTTCGGAATATGCAGGCACGAGCAGGACATCATCGTACGTTAAACCTTCCTTGTTGAATCTATCTCCTGCGTCTGACATATATTATAGGAATATATGCGCACAAAGATAAAAAAATTACCTCACCCCTGTCCGCTCCAAAGAAGAAGGAGAAATAAAAAATGCAGAGAAAAATTCCCTGCATTCTATTGGGGATGTAGAATGGGCTTTACACCTTATACATCCATCCATGCTTATCGGCAGATTTGCCGGTGCGTATGTTGTCTAATTCTTTTTTGAGTCTGCTGCCAAAATTCTTTTCATGAACCGGAGGCAGTTCAAAATCCTTTCCGTTATATCCGAATAAGCAAATGGGCGCAATGGTAGCTGCTGTTCCCACTCCGAAAAGTTCCTGAAGGTTGCCTTTCTTATGACCCTCCACCAGTTCATTAACCGTGATTTTACGCTCTTCTACTTTGATTCCTAAATCTTTTGCAATATGGATTACACTGTTGCGGGTAATGCCGGCAAGAATAGTATCGGTTAATTCAGGAGTTACCAGTGTATCATTTATCACACACATTAAATTCATGGTTCCTGATTCCTCTAGGTATTTGTGCTCGTAACCGTCTGTCCAGATTAATTGGTTGTAACCTTTTTGCATAGCCAGTCGGGTAGGAAAATGTGAGCGACCGTAGTTACCTGCTGTTTTTGCGAAACCTACTCCTCCGGGAACGGCTCTTGTATATTTTGTTTCAATCAGAACTTTAATCGGCTGGGAATAATACATACCAACAGGAGAGGTCATGATGATGAAGCTGTACGTGTCAGAAATCTTCACTCCGATATGTTCTTCAGTAGCGAAAAGAAGCGGACGGATGTAAAGAGAGTGCCCTTCCTCTTTCGGAACCCAGTTTGAATCAAGGCGGATAAGCTGTGTTAATCCTTCCATGAAAAGTTCTTCCGGAACAGCAGCCATTGCCATTCGATCGGCAGAAACATTAAAGCGTTTGTAATTTTCCAGCGGACGGAACATGTAGATGTCGCCATTTGCATAGCGGTATGCTTTCATGCCTTCAAAGATGGATTGCCCGTAATGCAATGCCGATAGGGCAGGGCTTATTGCAAAATTTCCGTAAGGTTGTATTCTCGGATTTTTCCATTGACCACCGGCAAATTCAGAAATGAACATATGGTCAGAGAAGATATTTCCAAAACCAAGTTTTTTCCAGTCTACTTCTGATAAGCGGGACTGTTTTGTTTTTCTTACATCAATGTGCATAGTGTCGGTTGCAATCATAAAGTTTGGTTTTTTAAGGATGACAAAGGTGAAATTATTATTGAATAAATCAAAGGGTTTAGAGAAAAATATTTTCAACCCTTATTCCCTTAAAAGATGATAAAACGTATTTTCTTCTCTCCTTTAGGTCTGGGGCACGTTATTCCACCACTACTCTGTCTTTGCCGTCAAACATGGGTGCTTGAACAGACAGAACTTTCATAGGAGTTGTGGAAGTCACTTTCAGCGAGTGAACCGTTCCTTTCGGAATGAAAATCATATCGCCTTTTTTCACTTTCATGATTTTATCTCCTAACATCATTTCGCCTTCGCCATCCAAAATATAAACGTGTTCCGAATGCGTAACGTGTTTATGAGCTTTCACTTCTTTCTTGATGAAGATGATAAAACTACTTACGAGCGAATCAGAATTGAGTTTGCGCAGGTAAATATTTTCGTAATCGCCATACGTTTTTACTGTATCGAGCGATTGATAATTCTGGCTGAAGGAAAAAGGGAAAGATGCCAGCAGAAAGCAGAGAGTGAGAAGAGTTTTCATGTTGTTAATTTTCGTTAAAGGTAAAAACTTTGAAAATATTCCAATCTTGTCTCCGTTGGAACAGGCATTCTCAATAGCGAATAATGATTAAATTTGCGTACATTAACTAATAAGAAAAAAGATGAAAAAGATTTTATTCTCAATTTTTGTTTGTCTTCCATTTGCATTATATGCGCAAGATGACAACGCTGGAAAATTTAAGTTTGAATCCATTCCACTTAAAGAAGATGGCAGCAATAAAGAGTTCTATTCAAATTACAAACAAGGGATAGCATTTTATAATAAAGCAGTTGATATTATCAATAAAGCTGAAACTGGGAAAGATGAAACAGTGAATAAAATTCAGGAAGATGCAATTACAGAGTTAAAAACCGCACTGCCTTTTCTTGAAAAAGCATATTCAATAAATTCGAAAAATGAAAAAATTCTTACCGCTCTGCAAGGTTCTTATTTTGCAATGAATGAATTTGAAAAATCTGACCGATACAAACAAGAACTTGAATCTCTGAAAAAATAAAATGCCCTATCCAGCCGGTCCGCTTTTAGAAAAAATAAATTATCCTTCAGACCTTCGCAAGCTGAAAGAAGAAGAATTGCCGCAGCTTTGCAAAGAGCTTCGTCAATTCATTATTGATGTGGTTTCAGAAAAAGGCGGGCACTTTGGCGCTTCGCTCGGAGTGGTAGAACTTACGGTTGCCGTTCATTATGTTTTCAATACGCCCGATGACCAACTTATCTGGGATGTTGGACATCAGGCATACGGACATAAAATCCTCACGGGAAGAAGAAAATTTTTTCATACCAATCGGATTTACAAAGGCATCAGCGGATTTCCGAAAAGAAGCGAAAGTGAATACGATACGTTTGGCGTAGGACATTCTTCCACTTCTGTTTCCGCTGGGCTGGGAATGGCTGTGGCGAACCGGCATAATAAGGAAAATAAAAAAGTTATTGCTGTAATTGGCGATGGAGCCATAACCGCTGGGCTTGCGTTTGAAGGACTGAACAATGCAGGCTCAGAAAATGCCGATCTGCTCGTCATCCTCAATGATAATTGCATGAGCATTGACCCGAATGTGGGAGCGATGAAAGAATATCTCACCGACATCACCACTTCGCACACGTACAATAAATTCAAGGATGAGATATGGCAATTGCTTGGCAAACTCAGCAACTTCGGACACAGCGTTCAGGATATCGTTTCAAAAATTGACAGTTCCACAAAATCTTTTCTTCTCAAGCAAAGTAATTTATTTGAAGCGCTGAAGTTCCGCTACTTCGGCCCGATTGACGGACATGATGTGATTCGTCTTGTAAAAATTCTACGTGACTTAAAAGATATTCCCGGTCCAAAAATTCTTCACGCGCTCACACAAAAAGGAAAAGGATATAAATTTTCTGAAGAAGGAAATCCTACCGTGTGGCACGCACCGGGATTGTTTAATAAAGAAACAGGAGAAATTATAAAATCAACATCCACTTCGCCTCAGCCCCCGAGATACCAGGATGTATTCGGGCATACGATGGTGGAACTCGCGGAAAAAAATCCGAAGATTGTAGGAATCACGCCTGCAATGCCTTCAGGTTCTTCGCTCAACATTATGATGAAGGCAATGCCCGACCGCGCCTTTGATGTGGGAATTGCCGAACAGCATGCAGTGACTTTTTCTGCAGGTCTTGCTTCTCAGGGACTGGTTCCATTCTGTAATATTTATTCCTCTTTCATGCAGCGTGCATACGACCAGGTGATTCACGATGTGGCGATTCAAAAACTGAAAGTTATTTTTTGTCTGGATAGGGGAGGAGTTGCGGGCGCTGACGGTCCCACGCATCACGGAGCGTATGACCTTGCGTACTTCCGCTTGATTCCGAACATGATTGTGAGCGCTCCGATGAATGAAGTGGAATTAAGAAACTTAATGTACACCGCACAATTGGATGAAGTGAAACTTCCTTTCTCTATTCGTTATCCGAGGGGAAACGGAGTACTGCCGGAATGGGAAACCCCCTTTTCAAAAATCGAAGTCGGCACAGGAAGAAAAATAAAAGACGGTGAAGATGTGGCAATTCTCACTATAGGAACAGTAGGTAACTTTGCCGTTACCGCCTGCGCTGAATTAGAAAGACAAGGCATTGATGCCGCACATTATGATTTAAGATTTGTAAAACCACTGGATGAAGAACTCCTGCACGAAGTGTTCAGCAAACATGAAAAAATAATTACGGTGGAAGACGGTTGCATCATTGGCGGAATGGGAAGCGCGGTGCTGGAGTTCATGGCGGAAAATAATTACAGCGCACAGGTGAAACGCCTCGGCATTCCCGATAAAGTTATTGAGCACGGTGAGCAGAAAGAACTTTATGCCGAATGCGAATACGATATGAACGCAATTGTAAAAACTGCTGTGGAGCTAGTAGGTATTAAGAAAGCGATGGCGGGATAATTCTTTTTATATCATGTTGCACATATCAATATTTATTTACATTTGTCATAAGAAAATCAAATACAAACATTAATAATTAAAACCAACTAATATGAAAAAACTATTATTCGCATTAGGTTTTTTCGGAATCACGTTGTTTTCTTTTGCCGGTAACGGTGAAAAGTACAAAGTGAACGATGCAGCGGTTGACCAACTCTTCGCTCAATCGCAGGATGTTTCTTCAGCACTTGCTGATGGAGATATGACATTAGTGAATTTAAATCAGCCCTCAACACAGGTTGTTGGTGGCGGACAGACAGTGGGAGGCTTCCTTCTCAGAAGTTTTTTCTGCGGATTCATTGCAATTCACAGAAAATACATGGGAAGCGATTTGGGAAGTTTGTGGTGGAAATATTTCTGTATCCCCGTTGCAGGAGGAGTTGCCAACTTAGGTGATTTTTGCTGGGTGTTGTTTAAAGGTAATTCCGCGCTGAGCAAGTACAAAGGAAGCGACAAATGGTTTGTGTGGGCGTAATAAAACTACACTAAATTAGAATCCCTTTTGCCAAATGGTTGAAGGGATTTTTTTTTGCTATTCAATACTATATCATGAAGAAAGAAATAACGTTTTTTATTTTCCTGCTGTTTGCAGGAAATTATTTCTCGCTGGCGAATTCGGCTTCTTATAAAATTGATGACGCTGCAATAGATAAATTGTTTGCAACATCAGAGGATGTAAGCGCTTCTGTTAAAGCAGATTTATACGAAATTAATTTTTCAAAATTACCCTCTGATAACATTAGCCGGGGCGATGATACGCAAACGATTGCCGGAATTGTTGCGCTGGCATCATGGGTAATGGGCATTGGGTGGCTGGTTCCTATTCACCGATTCATACTTGGAACCGGTGGTAATGATTTTAAAATATTCAGCCTTTATTGCATAACGATAAGCGGATGCGGATTTGTTCTGCTGATTGACGGTATTAATTTGCTGCTGGATGACAGCGGTTCAAAATACGTCAACAACTCCAAGTTCATCATGTGGTGATTGTATCTCACGTATTTTTTTATTTTTCATTTTCAATTTTTACAATGGCATTTTTTAAATCGTTGTTGTACCCTCTTAAGAGTTTATAATTTTTCTTTCCAACTAAATATTCCAGACGGTTGGAGCCTCCCAGATAAAATTTGGAAAACACAGCGGTTCCTACGGTTGCAGAGGTAAAATAAAGTTGCATCGGGGGATAGACTAAATAAATCATCAATCCAAGCGAAGCGGTGTTCAGAAAAGCGCTTGCGGCACCTTCCCAGAAATATCCTGCGTACAATTGTCCCAGTCCGGGAAGAAAGGCAGACATCTTCTGCGCCTTCAAAAGATTTTTCAAATGCGGATAATTTTTCGAAACATACAGCTCATTTATTTTTTTTCTGAGAGAATCTTTTTCTGCAGAATTTATTTCCGACAAATTAATTGATTGGAGAATTTTTTCTTTTGCTTCGGGCCAGCGCTGGAGTTCATTCAGGACAAGCGCATACAAAGGCAAAGAATTTTTTGTGAGAGAGCTGTCTTTAATGAAGGAGTTCATCTGTAACAGATGATTTTCAGCATTGGCGAAATTACCTGAAAGGTATGCGCAGAGAGCATTTTGATAGCGAGCTTTTGCAATCAGCGTGTCGCTTAAATCAGTATAGATAATCCGCCCAGTAATTTTTTCAGCATCAGCATAATTTCCCATCTGCAAAAAACATTCTGATTTTTTCAGAAGAGCAAATGTGCGGGTGGAATTATTTAAGGACAAGAATGCAGCGCGTTCGTATTCCACCGCGGCAGGATAGTAATTGCCGGCAAGGAATAAACTATCGGCTGCCTCTCTCCCTCCCTCTCCCAAGGAGAGGGCACAGGAAAAAAATAAAAAGCAACAGGTAGAAAATATTTTGAAGTATATTTTTTTCATTCGTAGTTCGTATGTTCGTACAAATCCGTTTTTTGTTTCATCCCGACTTGGCGGGACGCTGATTAATTAAAAATCCTGCGAAGAGGAATATGCATGTCAAATAATATTTCATCATCGAGTTCATGTAATTGGTGTTCTCGAGCAAGTTTTACGCTCACCGCGCTTCCCCAGATATTTCCTACATAAAAAATGGTAAACAAACTTCCCAACGTGATAAAGTGTGGGCTTTTATATCCCATCCTGTAATAGCTTTCTGCTGCTGAAATGCCAAGAACTCCAACGGTCATCAGCGCTGCCAGCCCTTGTCCTTTATATCCGGCATAAAATTTTCCGGATCCAGGAAGCACCGCTGACATCACTCCTGCAAGCAATGGAGATTTTTTTTTAATTTTTTTTAAACGGAAATAATAATCCGAAAAGTTTTTTTCTTCGGATGAAAGCGGAAAATAATTGTATGAAAAATTCTTTGAACAATCTTCGTATTGCTGATAATCACGTTCAAGCAAAGCAATTCCTGCATATTGGAGATTGCGGAGTTTTGTAAGAGACGAATCATTTTCAATGCGGATGCTGCTTAACGAATTTTTTGCATCACCAGTTTTTTTCAAATAGGATTGGTCAAATGCATTATAGAAAGCCGACTTCTGATAAAATGGTTTTGAATTCACTTTGCTGAAATAAAATGCTGACGAATCAAGAATTTTAAGGTTATAGTAGCTCCATCCGATATAGTAATTGATGCTGTCTGCATTTGCAGGAATTATGTTTTGAACAGCTTGCTTTTTCAGAATATAAATTGCATCATGGTATTGGTTGTTATCAATAAGATATTGAGCAAAGCGAAGATCTTCCGAAACAGAATACTGTTGAGCAGGGCAGAAGAGAGAGGGCAAAAAACAAAAGACAAATACACAAATCCTAAATCCTAAATACTTAATACATAATTTCATTTCTTCAATCTGTATTTTTCAGGATTGTCTTCAATTTTTCCATCTTTAAAATCAAGAAAAGAAATATCATGTGCAGCAAGATTATTGCAGCGGGTAAGGCGGTCGGCAGAAAGTGCGATTCCTTTGACGAATCCGTACCTGAGAATAGAGTTTTTACTGAATCCGGAGCAACTGGGGTTATAGGGACAATTGTTAGAGATCTGGGCTGAAAGAAATTTTTGATAGACAAAAAGCAATCCCCCAAAAGTCAGACTGACAGGGTTGTAACGTATGATAGGTTTTTTTTTTCTTGCAAGCAGAAAAGAAACTTTTCGTTTAGTTTCAAATTTCTGTTCGTAAAAATTTTGTTTCAGCAGTAAATCTTTGTCGCTCAGTTTCGGCTGGGCAAGTAGAGGGCTGCTCACCACAAACCAGAAACTACAAACGACAAACTGTTTACTTAACAATCTTCGCATTATCTGGTATTTTGTAGTTAAGCCATTTTTCATCCACTTGTTCATTCAGTTTTATGTCGGAATAAATTCTTTTGGTGATGGTTGAATCTCCGTTTGGCAGGTATTGAAATTCTGTGATGGTGTTGGGAATGCTGAGGTCTCCCGCCTTCTGATAGTTGTAATAAAATATTTTTGAAAGAAGTTTTTCTTTTTTTCCGTAGAAAGCCATGTAGATGGGAGAATATCCTTCATGCACAAGTTCTACATGGCTCATCTTAGATAAAAGATTTACGGGCGGAATCCAATCGGTGATAACCATATTCTCTTCCATTTTTGTGCTCTTAAGCTGGAAGCCGATGCTCCGCAAGCCCATGTCGTTTGTGTTGCCGTTCAGAAAATCGTGAACAAAACTGTTCTCGCTGCTGAAATCAGCCGCCTGCATTTGCGACACAGTGTTTTCTTTTATGTCGTACATTTTAAATTCTCCTTTATCATTTGTTATCACTAAATATTCCACTGGCGCAGTGATGTGCGTTACAAGCAGTCCGCCCGAAACGCGGTAATAAACTTCTGCCTGCGTAGTGATTGATTTTCCGTTTTGAAGCGCTTTTGAAACAAGGTTCATGCTGATGCGCTGAATGGGAGCGTACATAAGGAATGAAGCGAACATGAGCAGCATGCACAGGGAAGCCACCGATACAACGACTTTCTTCATATGTTTTTTTACTGCCATTTTTTGAAACATAAAGGTAATTATTTATCTATCCCGATGGGAGAATCACGCAGGAGAAATAATATACTTTTGCATCTCTCCGATGAGCAAATACATTATCATATGTTTTCTTTTTCTTTTCTCCTTTGAGAGAAGTTTTGGCGCTCCCGTTTCACCTGCCGACACTTCTGAATTAGGAAAATCCATTGCCCTTGGTTTTGAAAATATCTACAATTTTAAATTTAGTAAAGCAGATTCTTTGGCTGATGAGTTGAAAAAGAAATACCCTGAAGAAAGAAAAATCTATTTGCTGATTGCAAATTCCTGCTGGTGGAAAATCCGGTCAGGCGAAGATAACGCAGCTAACCGGAAGCAATTCATGTCAGCGCTCACCACCGTTGAATCCATGCTGGATAAAAAAAAGAAAAACGAACTGAGCTATGAAGATTTGTTTAATTACATTAATGTATATTCTTACATGGCTCGGCTGGAGCTTTTGGGAGATAATTATTTTAAAGCCTTTTCATTCATTAATAAATGCGGCAAATATCTGTTTGCGTCCTTTGGCAAGGAACAGTTTTATGAGCCATTCAATCTCACCACCGGCTTGTACAGTTACAATATGATTGCCGCCAGGAAAAAATACCCGCCTCTTATTCCTTTCTTATTGATGCTTCCCTCTGCCGATAAAACGCTGGGCATTAAGTTGCTTGCTAAATGCAGCGAATCATCAGATAATATTATTCAAACTGAAGGACAGTATTTCCTGATGATTATTTATGGCGAGGGAGATGTCAATTACACACTTTCCGAAGCGTATGCGGAAAAACTCAGCAGCCGTTATCCCCAGAATCTTCTTTACCGGTATTATTTATTTCGACTCCTCTTGCAGGACAATAAAAAAGAACTTGCCATGAAACAATATAAACTGCTTTATCAATCCAGTTTGGCGAATAAAGAACTTACTGAACTTCAGCGAAAACATTTTATATCCCTCGCACAAAAGGATCTGGAAGAATACTATAAAAAACATTCCTCCGAAGAATCTAAAAACTAATTTTGTTTTATGAAAACAGCAAACCGCTGCCCTTGGCCATCCAACGATCCGCTCATGATAAAATATCATGATGAAGAATGGGGGAAGCCATTGCACGATGATAATAAACTTTTTGAGTTTCTCATTCTTGAATCGTTCCAGGCCGGACTGAGCTGGAGGACGGTTTTGCACAAGCGCGAGAACTTCCGCATGGCGTTTGCCAGGTTTGACGCGAAAAAAGTTTCAAAGTTCGACAAGAAGAAAGTGGCTTCCCTGCTGAAAGATGCCGGCATCATCCGCAACCGGTTGAAGGTTGCAGCCGCCATCAATAATGCAAAATGTTTTTTGCTGCTGCAAAAAGAGTTTGGCTCATTTGATAATTACGTGTGGGGTTTTGTGAATCATACATCCATCATTAACAAACCGAAAACCCTGAAAGACCTTCCCGCAAAAACTTCTATCAGCGATAAAATGAGCGAAGACATGGGCAAGCGGGGTTTTAAATTCCGCGGTTCAACCATTTGCTATGCCTTTATGCAGGCGGTGGGAATGGTGGACGACCATTTGGTTGGATGCGAATGCAAAAACAAGTAAAATTTATTTATTCGCTTTCTCCCTCACCACCTCCGCAAACGGGCGGTTCGTAATTTTGCTTTCGAGCCAACTGATGTAATTAAAGTAGATAAATGCATTTTTCTCAAAAGCATCTTTTGCAAGAGGAATAATTTTTACATTCAGTTTATGAAATGCAATAATAATTTCTTTTTTCGTATTCGTTTTTGGTAATTCGTTGCGGAAAAAATGAATCATAATGGTTTCAAATTTATAGAGTTGTTGTTTTTTCAGAAGAAATCGGTATGCAGACTGAATCAAGTAGGGAAGCAGGTTGAAGTTTCCCGCTTCATAATGAACAAGGAGATAAAAAAGTCGGAAAAAACTTTCATAATCGGGTGGTGTGCTGGCTGGAAATTTATCGCGAATACGATTAAGCCAATGAATACATTTCTTGAAATCTTCTACGCCAAAATAAGAAAAAGCTATATCCGAAAAAAGAGATGTTTTGTCCCAATCCTTCAACATGAAATAGCTGGATTCCAGTTCATGGAGGATTGATGGAATCTTTTCAATGGCAGAAACGAATCTTCCTGTAAGATTATAATAGTGCAGCAAACCATCATGATATACATAAAACCATGATGCTTTGTGCGGAAGCAGTTTTATTTCGCTAGAGAGTCTTTCAAGTTTTGACAAAAATATTGGCATCTCTTTGTATTGGCTGGCGATTATACATACCGTCAATGCATTGTGCAGGGAAGTAATATAGGAAATTGGGTTGTGTTTTATTTTTGCAGGAAATAACTCCTGAAATTTTATTAGTTCACTTGTAAACCTGAGACTTTCCTTATTTTCTCCTTTAATAAGATGATATAGTTGATGACATTCAAGAAAACCTATTTTAGCATTAATGGTTTTAGCGAATGAGATATTACTGAACGCTTTATTGTGAATGATTTTTTCAAGTGGTTTCAACTGTTTGCGGTCTCTTATGGCACCCAAAGAAGTAACATAGTCAGAAAATTTAAAGAACAGTTCACGATAGGTTTTTTGATTTTGCAACAGATTCAATTGTTCTCCTTCTTCTTGCATAACATTTTTCATCCAATTCATATCATGTTTGTTCCGTGCAAAATTCCACTCCCAGTTTTGATAAATTCTAATTAATTCTCCATGTAAATGATTTTCTTTTGCAATTTGTTTGGCTTTATTGAGCGCTTTAAATGATTGGTTAAACAACTCCTTTTCAAAAAGTATTTCCGCATCATATACTAATTCATTTACCTCCGAATGAATGCTGTGGTGATATGAACGCAGCGCATTAAGGATCTGGTGGTAGAGATAATTTTTAGCTACAGAAAATTGGCGCACAAAATCATAGCCGCTGAATTTACGCAGCAATTCTACTTCATCATATATCTTTTGTTTTTCAATTGCATCAAAGAGCAGTATATATTTATTCTGTTCTCCGCGAACATGCAGGCAGGAATACTTTTTGAAATACGCTTTCTCAGTTTTAGTAAGTGATTTTATAAGGTCAAAAAGATCTTTAGTTGGTTTCATTGATTACTAAGGATTTTATAAGGTGAATGAATCAAAATATACAAGCAAACGTAATTCTACCTATGAAAAATTGATTTTAAAATTTTGAATAAATTTTATGACTATATTATGTTGCCATATCAATTCCTAAAGATAAACTTTTTTTGAGTTGTTCATACAAGGAGGTATGAGGACATTTACCAAATGAGTATAGAAAATTTTATGTGGTCCCATGACAGGAAAATTATCAATGGATTTTGAAAAAGGTTTGTCTAATATGAAAAAAACAATTTACTCTAACCTGCTTGTGGTAATTTGCCTGTTGCCAAACTTTTCTAATGCCCAGACCATCACTTCCTTTTCGCCAACTTCAGGTCCTGTGGGCACAACCGTTACCATAACCGGAACCGGTTTTAACACTACTCCCGCCAGTAACATAGTATTCTTTGGCGCTACCATGGCAACTGTATCTGCCGCAACAGCAATCTCACTTACAGTTACCGTACCTTCAGGCGCCAATTTCCAATATATTACTGTTACAAACCTCAACACATATTTAACCGCCTATTCCGCACAACCATTTAATATGGCTACCAGTTGCAGCAGTACGCCAAGCTTTGCTGCCGCAATCAGTGTTCAGGGTGGCTCGCATAATGTCGAAACCTGCGATATGGATGGAGACGGTAAAGCTGATCTTGTGATTGCAGATTATTTTAACAACACATTTACTGTAACAAGAAACACCAGCACGCCCGGAAGTATTTCGTTCGCACCGAAAGTTACTTTTCCATGGGCTGCAGCCGGACAGCCAAATGAAGTTTCAATAGGCGATTTTGACGGTGACGGTAAACCCGATGTTGCTCTCGGTGGAAATGGTGGTGGTGCTTTTGTTTCAGTTTACAGAAACACCAGTACTCCCGGAAGTATTTCTTTTGCCGCAAGGCAGGATTTTTCTGCCTCATCCGGACAAGGAAATGGTAACAAAATAATTGATATTGATAAAGACGGTAAACCGGATCTCGTTTCAGTACATTGGTCCGGCAACTGTGTATGGGTATTAAGGAATACAAGCACTGGTCCTGGAATAATTTCTTTTGCTGCTGGTGTCAGTTTTGCAACAACAACTCAACCTCATAAAATTGATGTTGGTGATCTAGACGGAGACAGTAAACCAGATGTGGTGATAACCGCTTTTACCAGCAATACGCTTTCAATTTTCAGAAACACCAGCACGCCCGGCACTATTTCATTTGCTGCAAGACAGGATTTTTCACCGGGCACGGTTCCTTATTTCATACATATAGGGGACTTGGATGGTGATGGCAAAGCTGACATTGCAACAGTGACCAGGGATGCCTCCACCCTTGCAGTTTATCGGAACACCAGCACACCGGGAGCCATTACCTTAGCTGTGCGCCAGGATTTTGCTACACTTGGGGGAGCATTCACACATTATGGTCTTGATTTTGGAGATTTGGATGGAGACGGCAAACCAGACATTGCTGTTGGTAATTCTTCTCTCAACAGCACAAGCATATTCAGAAACACCAGTGTGCCCGGAACCATTTCATTTGCAGCAAGAGTGGATGTAGCATCAGGATATGCTTACTTTATTGGCATAGATGATTTTGACGGAGACGGAAAACCTGACATTGCTGTAACCAAAAGCGGCACTACTGTTTCAATACTTGGAAATTTGTGCGCTCTTATTCCTTCTCCCGTTGAACTCCTTTCTTTTACAGGAGAACAACGCGGAGAAGAAGTGTTATTACAATGGAGCACAGCCTCAGAAATCAACAATGATTATTTTGATGTGGAAAACAGTGTTGATGGAAAAGCGTTTGAAAAAATCGGAAGAGTTGCCGGACACGGAAACACTAATCAACTTCTGAATTATTCTTTCATTGATGAATATCCTTATTCCGGAATAAATTACTACCGCCTTAAACAAGTTGACTATAATGGTGATTATAATTATTCACCAATCATTGCTGTTAAAAATAACCTGGCAGGTAATCCTTGTTTTGTTTACAATGATGAAACATCCGGAAACTTTATTCTCAGTTGCGCTAAATCAGAAAATTATCAGGTACGAATTCTAAGTGTGGAAGGAAAAATTCTCAAAGCAATAAAAATAAAAGTCGATACCGGAAATAAAATAGACCTTCATGATTTTAGTAACGGCATGTACATACTTAGAATCATTGATGGCGAGAATATTCAAAATTTAAAACTTATAAAAAATTAAAATGAAGGTTTCAACAATTGATTTTACCCATTAGACATTATTCAGATTAAAGATGTATAATATGATTTTATCAGCTCATTTTAAGTAACTGTTTAAATTTTATTTTGAAATGTTTTTATGAAGAAAGATGGAATACAGATGACGCAGATTTTACAGATAAACGCAGATAAAATCCGTGAAAATCAGTTTAACCAGCGTCCTCAGCGTTCTATTTTAGAAATTTAAACAGTTACTAATTATCAGTAAATAAATTCCTTAAGAAGTAATTCCAGCGGAGAAAATGAAAATCGGAACAGCTATGAAAATAAAAAAAACAAAATTAAAGAAACAAGTTTCATCAAAACAAGAACAGGAGATTATATATGATTATAATTCCGGAATGAAAAAAAAGAAATTAAGAAAAAATATAAAATCAATGATTGTCAGTTTGTAGTTATTGTCCGGAATTATTCATTAAAAGAAGTAGAAAAAATAATGCATGCGCATCCAAGACTTTTCGGGTTCAATGGTTGACAAAAAACAAGCATAAATAAAAAAGAGGAAACACTTTTATGAAGAAAAAAAATTTGAAAGAACTTTCCGCTAAAAAAGAACAAAAAATAATTAAAGATTTTAATTCAGGTATGAGAAGATATGAAATCCGAAAAAAATATAAGATTACTGAAGATCGGTTTGTTTCGATTGTAAAAAATGAAATAAATAATGAAACTGAAAAAATTATCATTGCCCATCCGAAGCTTTTCAGGTTCTATGGTTGAAAAAAAACAAGTATCAATAAATAACAATAACCAGAATGAGCAAATGTGCAGATATGCGAATGTGCCCATGAATTTCACTGGCACATCAGCACATTTTCAAATTCACAAATTAAATCTATGCCATTTTCAAAAATCAACATCACACTCACAGCCGCGCAGGTAACTGCCATTCAGGCAGCCATCACCGCGCTGAAAAATCCGGCAAACATGCCTGTGCAGTTCAACCTCACAAAGGAGGAACGCACCTCGCTGCAAAACATCAACAACACACGCTATCCGTATGTGCAGCGGGCAATCAAAAATCATGGTCCTGCCAACCCCGGTCTGGTCAGCGGTTTTGCCGGCACGCAGGCGGAGGCATCCAACGATTTAACTTTCTTTGACCAGATGGAACCCTTCATCGGGCAGCTGTTGCAGGTGCTGGAAATTTTTAAGGACACACAGCAGGTGGCAGGCAGCGAAGCATACGTATGGACTCGCGCACTTTACAACACCGCCAACGATGCCTCTGTTAACCAGGTGCCCGGCTCAGATGCAGTGGTAGATGATTTGGCGCCTCTGTTTGCAGGGCAGGGAAACGATGGTCCGCTCCCGCCACCGGTGCCAGTACCCATACCGTAAAAGAAAAACTTCAAAAACAAAAAGAATCCACTTCAGGTGGATTTTTTTTGTCAGAAACAATAGTATGATTCACCTTTTATAAGTTATGATTGTTCTTTTGGTGGTTATGATTTACCTTTTATAGGTTATAATTGTCTTTATGTTAGTTATGATTTATCTTTTATGAGTTATGATTTACCTTTTGTTAGTTATGATTCTCCTTATTTACCCCGATGGATATTTTCCATTTGGAAAATCCTACGGGGTTCACCTCTATTTTTTGAAAAATGAAAAAACTTACTTCAGAAGAATTTTCTGAAACTCCGCACTTGGGCAAAGGAAAAGCATCGCCATTTTACATGGCTATTATCGGACTGAAAAAAGGCGAGGGCTTGCTCATCAGCCGGGAAGAGTGGAATCTGGGCAAAACACCCGGACGAATTTGCCGGCACATTATGAAAAAATATCCGCACGTGAAATACGATTACGGACGGCTTCCCGATAAAAGCGGCTGGGCGGTGAAAAGGGCGGAGTGAGAAGATACCCCGTCCCTAAAGGGAGAAAAATATACTTGCTCCCTTTAGGGTTGGGGCAACTTTCGTATCTTTATTATTATGAATATTACACAAGAAAAAGTTTTAGACGCCCTCCGCAATGTGGACGATCCGGATTTGAAAAAGGACATCGTAACGCTCGGCATGGTGCGCGATGTGGTGGTGGACGGCAAAAATGTTTCGTTCACCGTGATGCTCACCACGCCTGCCTGCCCCATGAAAGATATGATTCAGCGCGCCTGCGTGAATGCGATAATTCATTTTGTGGATAAAGAAGCCATCGTAAAAGTGAAGATGGATGCAGATACTTCTTCCCGCAGGGTGGATGACCGCGTGCTGCTTCCGCAGGTGAAAAATGTAATTGCGGTTGCTTCCGGTAAAGGCGGGGTGGGAAAATCCACCATAGCGGCAAATCTTGCGGTGGGATTGGTGAAGATGGGAGCGAAAGTGGGATTGGTGGACGCGGATATTTACGGTCCCTCTCAAACCATCATGTTTGATATGCTGAATGAAAAACCAAAGATGGCAGAGGTGAACGGAGCAAATAAAATGATGCCTGTGGAAAGCTACGGAGTGAAACTTCTTTCCCTCGGATTTTTTGCAGGTGCCGGGCAAGCGGTGCCCTGGCGCGGACCCATGGCATCGCGCGCGCTCATTCAATTATTTTCTGACGCGGAGTGGGGAGAGCTGGATTATATGGTTGTTGATCTGCCTCCCGGCACTGGCGACATTCATCTTTCATTTGTTGCGCAGGTTCCGGTCACCGGTGCGGTCATCGTAAGCACTCCGCAAAATGTTGCGCTTGCCGATGCGCGCAAAGCGGTTTCCATGTTCAGAATGGATAAGATAAATGTTCCGGTGCTGGGCATGGTGGAGAACATGGCGTATTTCACTCCCGCGGAATTGCCAAACAATAAGTATTACATCTTCGGAAAAGACGGAGCAAAAAATCTTGCGGAAGAAATCGGTGTTCCGCTTTTGGGGCAGATTCCTCTCGTGCAAAGCATCCGCGAATCGGGCGATGCCGGAAGACCTGCCATTCTTCAGGAGAACACGCCACAGTCAATTGCATTAATGGAAATGGTGCATAAAACCGTACAGCAGGTTGCCATTGCGAATGCGAATAAAAAAGAGGTTGAGGTTAAGGTTTAGATGGAGGAAATGCAAAGATTAGTACATTCGTAAAGATTCGTTATTCGTAACCATGAAAGATTCAGCAACAATTTCTAAAATAGAAAACGCTCTTGAACAGGTTCGTCCTTTTCTTAAAGCAGATGGAGGAGATATTTCATTAGTGGAAGTTACGGACGATAATATTGTAAGAGTAAGATTGCTGGGCGCCTGCAAGGGTTGCTCCATCAGCCACATCACCATGAAGGCAGGAATTGAAGAAGCGATAAGAAATGCTGTTCCTGAAATTCGTTTAGTTGAAGCAGTTGGTTAAAAAATCTCATTCCTAAATTTATTTACCTTCGCTTTCCAATTCAATAACTCAATCACTCAATCACTCAACAACTCAATAACTTTTTTCCAATGACACCACAAATGCGAAAATTTTTAGTCTGGGGCGGATTCCTGTTTATCATCTTGTTGATCGGATTCTCAGGATGCGGCTCGTATAATTCAATGGTCACCATGGATGAAGCCGTAACTGCCAACTGGCAGCAGGTGGAAAATCAATACCAGCGCAGATTGGATTTGATTCCGAATCTGGTGAATACCGTTCAGGGGTATGCAAACTTTGAAAAGTCAACCATTGTGGCGGTGACCGAAGCGCGCGCAAGTGTAGGACAAGTAAAAATTGATCCCAGCCATTTAGATGAAGCAAGCATAAAAAATTTCCAGCAGGCGCAGAACAATCTCGGCTCTGCAATTTCAAGGTTGCTTGTGGTGGCTGAACAATATCCTGATTTAAAAGCCAACCAAAACTTTTTAGAACTCCAATCTCAATTGGAAGGAACAGAAAACAGAATTGCTACCGAGCGAATGAGATTCAATGAATCAGCTCAGGAATTGAACACCTACATCCGCACCTTTCCAAAAAACCTTTGGGCCGGAATGTTCGGCATAGCAAAACGTGCCTACTTTGAATCGGATGCAGGAGCGGAGAAAGCGCCAACGGTAAAGTTTGATACAAAATAATTATACGTCATTGCGACAACGAGTGAAACGAAGTTGGAAGCAATCTCACAGAAAGATTGCTTGTCAAAATGTCCACTGGACATTTTTCTTCTCGCAATGACGATACAAAATAAAAAATGTTCTCTTCCAAAAACTTTTTCTCAGCTGATCAGGTGAAGCAGATAGAATCTGCTATTAAATCAGCTGAAGAAAACACTTCAGGAGAAATCCGCGTGCACATTGAAAGACGGTGCAAAGGCGAAGAAGTGGAGTGTGCCACGCTTGCCTTTCATAAACTTGGCATGCATAAAACCCTTTTGCGAAACGGTGTTTTGTTTTATCTCGCACTCAAGGATAAAAAATTTGCCGTGATAGGAGATGAAGGCATTCACAAAAATGTTCCTGAAGGATTCTGGGATTCAGTAAGAGATAAAATGCTGGAACAGTTCAGGCAGAAAAGATTCACCGAAGGGCTTTGCGAAGGAATTATGATGACAGGAGCTGAGTTGAAAAAATATTTTCCTCATTCCGAAACCGATAAAGATGAGCTTTCAAATGAAGTAACCTTCGGTAAGCAATGAAAAAACTTATTCTGGCTTCCGGCTTCTGGCTTCTGGCTTCTTTTAGTTTTGCTTCTGACAATTGCATTCCTTCCAAACCGTCACCGCCCCGGCTTGTCAATAATCTTTCGCAAGAGTTTCCTGATTTTCTTTCTGCTGATGAAGAACAGATGCTGGAAAATAAGCTCGTCCAATTCAGTAAAGAAACTTCCAACCAGATTGTGATTGTGATTGTAGATGATTTGTGCGGATATGACCCGAATGAATTTTGTACGCGCCTCGGTGAACAATGGGGAGTGGGGCAGGGAAAGTTTGATAATGGAATTGTGATAATGATTAAACCAACCGGAGGTTCGGGGCAGCGCGATGCCTACATTGCTTCCGGTTACGGGCTCGAAGGAGTTGTTCCTGACGCCACAGCAAAACGAATTGTGGAAAATGAAATTATTCCGCAATTTAAAAACGGAAACTTTTATAACGGTCTTGATGCCGCCACAGATGTTTTGATTTCTCTGGCGAAAAAAGAATTTAATTATCAGGATTATCAAAAAAATAATCAGCAAAGCTTACCGTGGTTTTTTATTGGCGTATTTATTTTAATATTGCTTTTCGTTTTTGTATTCAAAAATTCCCGCGGACATACCATCACAAGCGGAGGAAGAACTTATTATGGCGGTGGCTGGGGAAGTTTTGGAGGCGGAGGTTTTGGTGGCGGAAGCAGCGGTGGTTTTGGAGGATTTGGCGGAGGAAGTTTTGGAGGCGGAGGAGCAGGAGGAAGTTGGTAAATCTCGAAAAGCAAAACCGAACGAAAAATACGAAAGATGAAATCGGTGTAATTATGAATTAT
This sequence comes from Bacteroidota bacterium, assembly GCA_016213405.1. NCBI lineage: Bacteria > Pseudomonadati > Bacteroidota > Bacteroidota bacterium. Next base: position 12,881 of record JACRAM010000071.1, on the reverse strand, counting down.
TAATCTGTGTAATCTAAAAAAATGAAAACAAAAACAATAAAACAAACAGTTGCTTTTAATGTGTCGCCACAAGAAGTATACGATGCATTGATGGATTCAAAGAAACACAGCACATTTACTGGAGCAAAAGCAGTCATCAGTAAAAATGTAGGTGGAAAATATTATGCTTATGACGGTTATCACGGAGGCGTGAATCTTGAATTGAAGCCGGGGGAAAAAATTGTTCAGTCGTGGCATGCGCAGAATTGGGAAAAGGGACATTTCGCAAAAGCAACTTTTCGGTTCAGTAAAATTAAAGGAGGAACACGTCTGGTGTTCACCCATTCCGGAGTTCCGGAATCCGATCATCAAGCAATCATTAAGGGATGGAAAGAATATTACTGGAATCCTATGAAAGAATACTTCGGCAAGAAAAAATAGAAATTGTATATTCGCTCACTAACAATCTTTATATGAAAAAATATTTTATTTTTCTCCCTGCAATCCTCTTCCTGTTTTCATGCAGCAACGGCAAAGAGGAAGCCAATAAAGAGACCAAAGATTCTGTTTCTGAAGCCAAGTCAGAAAATCCCATGTCAATGGAAGAAAAAGAAATGAAGGAAATGCAGGAAGCGCAGAAAAATAAAAAACCTGCAGACAACCCTTACAAGAACGCGAAGATTGACATACAGGTTTTCAATAATGATACGGTGAAGCAAGATCCTAAACTTACGGGATTCGGCTACAACATCTTAATCTATGATGCAGTGTATAATCACCAGCCGCATATTCCGGCTATCAATGGAATGCGAGGTTTTCATACAAAAGAACAGGCGCACAAAGCCGCTGAACTGGTGGTATATAAAATCAAGAACAATATTATGCCTCCGAGTTTGAGCCCGCAGGAACTGGATAGCATAGGCTCTCTTAAGTAGAAATTAGTTGAGTCAGAGCTACAAAATCATTTACTGAAAGTTGTTCGGCTCGTTTGTTCAGGAGTTCTGATTCCAAATTTTTCACATTAAACTTTGCACCGACTGCATTTCGCAAAGTTTTTCTTCGCTGATTGAATCCTGCTTTTACTACCTGAAAAAATAATTCTTCATCGCAATCTAATTTCTTCACATCATTTCTTGTCAGACGAATAACAGCCGATTTTACTTTGGGTGGAGGATTGAATACCTGCGGGTTTACTGTAAACAGGAATTCAATTTTGTAAAACGCCTGCATCAGCACACTGAGGATTCCATACGTTTTATTTCCTGGCGGTGAGGCGATTCGTTCTGCTACTTCTTTCTGAAACATTCCCACCACTTCAGGAATCTGATTTTTATATTCCAGCACTTTGAAAAGAATCTGTGAGGAAATGTTGTATGGGAAATTCCCAATGATGGCTAATGGCTGATGGTTGACCCCGTAGGAAATATTTCCAACGGGGTTGATGGTTGATGGAAGCCACTCAGGCATAAAGTCTAAAAAATCCTTTTCAATTATTCTTCCTTCTGATTGAGGAAAGTTTTTTTTAAGGAATGCAATTGACTCTCTGTCAACTTCAACAACATACGTTTCAAAATCTTTTTCCTGCAGAAGATATTTTGTCAGAACGCCTGTGCCCGCACCAACTTCTACGACAGTTTTATAATCATCTTTTCTGGAAAGTGAGCTGACAATTTTTTTAGCGATGTTCTCATCCCTTAGAAAATGTTGTCCGAGATGCTTTTTGGGAGAAACAATATTCGACATCAGATGATTTCAAGAATGGTTCGGAAGGAGGCGAACTTGTCTTTGAATTTTTCAGCGTGTTCTTTCTGTAATCGCGGAGCGTGGGTGTGTTGATAGGCATTCAAATCATCCATCTTGCGGAACGTGTATTGAATTGCATACGTGATTTCTGATCCTTCAGTTATCAGTTTACAGATTTTATTCTCAACAAAAAATCCTGTACGCATCACATCAGGCACATGGACTTCTTTCATCCACTTCAGCCATGCATCATGGATGTCAGATTCAATCGTAACCGTTACATTATAGATATACATAAAAAGCCCCTCTCTAACTCTCCCCCAAGGGGAGAGGAATTTGTGAATGTAAAATTACTATTTCTCAGCGCTACGCTAGCAACCTACGGTTGTCCTTTGGGAAGGGTTGGGGATGGGCTTTCAATAACCCATCAGCAGGCAAACGGCATAGGCGCAAACACCTTCTTCACGTCCAACAAACCCGAGCTTTTCAGTAGTGGTGGCTTTGATGGAAATATTCTTGAGAGGCATTTTCATCGTCTCCGCAAGAATTTTTTTCATATCGGGAACGTAGGGCATTATCTTGGGCGTTTCAAGGCAAAGCGTGCAATCTACATTTCCGATTTCGTATCCTTCTTTTTTCAGGAGCGCAACAACTTTTTTCAAAAGTATTTTGCTGTCAATATTTTTGAATTCATCCGAAGTGTTTGGAAAATGCGTGCCGATGTCGCCCAGATTGGCAGCGCCTAGCAGCGAATCGCAAATGGCATGAATCAATGTGTCGGCATCTGAATGTCCGACTGCTCCTTTTGTATGCGGAATTTTTATTCCTCCGAGCCAGAAATCATTTCCTTCTTTCAGCGGGTGCACATCATAACCGAAACCAACGCGTATCTTCATACAAAGAATTGCTTCATCAGTTCTTTATTAATTTTTTCTGTCGGCATCTCCGCTTCCTGGCGAAGCGTCTTTATCTTTAAAGGAATCAAAGTCGAACAAAAGAGTAAATCGAAGTGTGTTCTGAAGCGGATGGCGCTGTTCGGTAGGGATGAGATACGCAAAGTCAAGACCAAACACGGTGTACTTCACTCCAAGCCCGAGTGTAATAAATTTTCTTCCGCCTTTTGTGGAGGGCTCATTAAAATATCCTGCGCGCAGGGCAAACTGTTTCGCATACCAGTATTCAAATCCTCCGCCAATATTTATTTCACGCAATTCCTCTTTGAAACCCGCAGGAGCATCGCTGAATGAGCCGATCATGCCACTCACAACAGATTTGCTTTGAGAATCTCCAGTACTGTCTGGTGTAGGCACCAGAAGTTTATTAATGTCAAGCAGAAAAGAAACTTCGTTGTAATCATCCAACTGCATGTGAAGCGAAGAGCCAAGTTTCATATTGATGGGGATGAAATCTTTTTCGCCCTGATCGCTGTAAGAAATTTTTGCTCCTATGTTGGAGATGTTAGCTCCAAAGCGCCAGATGGATTGCTTTCCGCTGATTTCTTTTTCATCGCCCTGATAATATCCTGAAACATCGGCAGCAACAGAATTTCCTGAATGTGTTGCCGAATTTTGAACAGTAATGTTTCCGGTAAGATTCGAATGAATATATCGGATGGCACCGCCTCCTGAAAAATGGTTGCCTAATTTTGTGCCATAACCCATATCAACTGCAAATTCATTTGGGCGAAACTGGCCGATTGTGTTTCCGACAATATCCGTGAACGTAATATCTCCAAGAGAAAAATAACGGAGCGAAGCGGCAACAGTTCCGTTCTTTTTCATTTTATAATATCCGGAAAGATAAGCAAGGTTTATATCGGGAACAAGCGCCCTGAGCCAGGGAGTATAAGAAATGGAAATGCCGGTTTGTTTTTTTACAAACGCATACTTGGATGGATTCCAGTGCATGGAGTTTGCATCAGGTGAAGAAGCAACGCCAGCATCGCCCATGGCGCCAGCTCGCGAATCAGGAGCAATAAGAAGGAAAGGAACAGCGGTGGTAATGGTGTTCAGTTGCCCAAGAAGCTGGTCGGTGGTTAACTGCTGAGCAAAGGTTTTTTCAGGAATAGAAATGCTTCCCGCAACAGAAATAAACAGAAGAGGAAGAATCTGACGGGTTTTGATTATTTTCATCAGGGATAATATATATTGTTGCGAAAAGAACGCCAAAGATATTATTTTATTGTATGGTATAGCGAAAGTAGTCAGGTTTGAGAAGGAACAAGGAGTTCTGAATTTGTTCCATTATAAATTCGTTACTTTTTCTCTCTGATGAGTTTGGCTATTTCTTTCAGATGTTCCAAAGGAATCTGGTTGAGGTTTATTTCAACTTTTGATTTTTTAAGTTTAGACAGCGGGTTATCGGGGGTATCTTTTTCCTGAGCATCTGGAATCCATTCAAATAAATCGTTGGGAGTGCACTTGAATACTTTGCACAGCAGTTCTAAATCATGAAGCGAAATGGAATTGGTTTTGTTTTTGGCAAATTTGTGCGAAACCCAATAGGAAAAGCCACTTTTATTGAGGTAAGCGCGCGCATTAGGCTGGTTGTGCAGGCGGCAGAGTGTGTGTATGTCTAATTTCAGCATAGATTTTGTTTTGAGATAGGCAAAATTAGATAAAAGTTTCAAACTGCCGTATCAATATATAAAGTTTTCGTATCAGTATTTCAAGTTTCCGTATCAGTATCTAAAGTTCTCGTATCAATATTTCAAGTTCACGCATCAATATTCCAAGTCCCCGTATAAGTATTTCAAATATGTGTATCAGGACTTCAAATATCCATATCAGTATTTTAAGTTCTCATATAATTGTTTTAAATATATATATCAATTATTGAAATTTATTTAAGAATGACCAACTTTTCAAACTGCTCGGCAGTTTCGCCCGAAGCTTTAACGCGCAGGCGGTAAACATACACTCCGCGCCCTATTTTATCGCCATAATCATCGGTGCCATCCCATTCAATGGGTGAAGAACGGTAGCCATCCATATTTATAAGCTGATAAATGCTTTTAATGAGTTTGCCTGATACGGTAAATATCTGAATCTGCACATCCATGTTTGTGCAGCATTTGTTATGTTCAAAGTAAAAAGAAGTTTTTGTGGTGAAGGGATTCGGATAGTTCAATACATGCTTAAGTGCGAGTTCGGCAGAGGAAGCCACTACAAATTCTGTGGATGTGGAAGAGGAGTTATTGTAAACATCCCAAACCTTTACGGTAAGATTATGATTTCCTTCAGCAAGATCTTTCAGCGGATAGCGTACCGTTCCTTTTTTATAATTGTTTAGTTCAGATTCATAATAGTCATTCAGCACAATGGGCTGAACGGTGTTTCCATCGAGCACGGCTGTAATGTCATGACCGATGCTTATTCCTGCGGTGTTGATTCCGTTTGAATCGCTTACCAAGGCATAAATTTTAGGATTGGCATCTGTAATTCCTCCGTAGGCAAATTTTTCATTGTTCATATAAAGTTTTATGTCAGGGCCTGCATAATCCTGCGGTGCGGTTGAATCTGTTCCGCCTATAATGAAGTCTTCAAAATATCCGCTGGCATCCTGATATCCGTTGTGCGAGTAATAACTGATTCTTCCTTTATCAAAATTATAAGCAATATCTTTCGGAACGATGAAGGAGAATGAAAACTTTCCGTTTGTAACGCTTGCCTTTCCTTTGAAGAGAATATTTTTCTGGAGGTAAAAAGTTTTTGGCGGACTTGTGGGGTCATTTGACAGAGTAGTGATTTTTCTGGCTTTATCAAAAACAGTAGGATAAATTATTCCATTGAAATTGGTAAGAAGATTTCCGTTCATATCGCGCACCTCTCCTTTAACAGATACTTTGCTCAGGGCTCTGGCGGTATCGAGTTTTAATACATTAACCAGAGAGTCATTTATGTCTGTGGTGGCAACAGAATAGTCCGGATAGTTGAGCGAAAGAGCCGGGTCGGCAAGCAAAGAAAAATTGCGCTGATTGATTGCTGTTGGTGGCATGCTGTTTTTTGTAAGCAAATGCAAATCTCCGAGATGAGGCATTTCGCCATTTGGAAGAGGATTAAAAGTATAGTTGTAAAAATTATCGTTGAGTGTAAAGTTGGGACCTGAATAAACCACGCGCGTGGTTGACATCAGCCCAATGCTTCCACCGATGGGATTTAATAATGTTAATTCTCCTGCAGAAATTAATTCCGGATTATCCCAACGGCTGAATTCGCAGGTGGCTGTGAAAAACAAAGGAAGTTTGCACTGGTTTGTCCATGAATTGATATGATAAACCTCAAGAAACCGTTCATGCGCCCAACCGAGTTCTCCCCCGTGACCGGTATAGTTGACAATCAAACATCCTCTTTCCATTCTTCGATTGAGTGCCGCGGTTGCATCAGGATACCGTTCGCCACCCGGAGTGGATACCTGTTGATAAGCGTCCAGATAAATCTTATCAATGTTGTAATTTTTATGAGTGTTCCTGATTTTTTCTGCAATCTGGTCGGCCTGTTTGAGGTGGTCTGAGTTATCTTCATCATCTGCACAAAACGTGATAACATTTATCCAATCGCCCAACCCGTAACATACATCGGTTGAACAGGAATTTCCTGTTTCAATAGAACCGGGAACGCTGGTGTATTTAATAATTTTATTCACAACAAGTTCAGCTTCGCTCACAGATTTTACAGGCAGGCGCCCCACGCCAATGTCGAGCATATCGGGTTCAGTTGGGGAATCCCAGTTGCCTTCATTATTATCCAGCATTCCATAAAAATCATCAGAAGTATAAGATGCAGTCGGGTCATTAGAAAGAAGAGATTCATAAGCAGGAACATAATTGGTATTATTGATAGTGGTTTTCAAATTATAGGAGCCTCTTCCAAATAAGAGAAGATACTTTGGAAGTTGGGTGGAATCCGCAGCGCGATCGTAAAACATTTTCACAAAATCGCGAATAGCGCAAACATCCTGTGTACCGGAAGAAAACTCATTATACGTCTGCTCGGTGGTGGCTACGGAAACCGTCATGCTGTCCTGTGTTCGGTGCAAATTGGCAAGTGCATTTGCCTGGTCAATAAAAAGCGGATTGGTAACAATAATCAAATCGCTTTGTCCCATGGCGTGCAAATCCTGATTGAGAACTTCTCCGTGTGGCTTTGGAATAAGGAAGGATTGCCCGTTGAAAGCGATAAATTCTCTGAGTGTGTCTGTAGCCAATGTAAAATCAAGAGAGTTGCCGGAAAAATTTATTTGCTGAAGTTTTGTATTTATCGGATCTGTAACCTCCCAAATCTGTAAGGCAGAACTGGCGTTTGAAACAATGAATTGAGAAACATTTCCTGTGTCTGATGAATTAACATCTCTGAAAATCATCTGACTGCCATTCATTGTAAGTTGTCTTCTTACATTCACTTCAATGTAATTCAGCCAGCCAATGGCTGGAGAAGGAGTTGTTTTTGAAACGGTGACAGGAATAGTACCGGATAAAGAAGGATAAAAATTAAGCGTGTCCGAGTTTGTTTTATAATAGGTGGAAGTAATGTTTGAAGTTGCAACGCCCATTACATTAAAAGAAGAAGAAGCGTTTGCAGTGCTCCATAAAAAATCAGTGCCAGGTGAATCGCGCCTTGCCGCACATTCAACTTTCACATAAGCTTTTGACGAGGTTTCAATATTTGCAAAACTAAAGGTGAAGTTGAAAGAAGTAAGAATGTCAAACGTTTCTCCGAACCATTGCCTGCCTGATTTCAGAAGATTATTGGTTTCCAGTTCGTGAAACTGATAATCGTCAAAACTTGTAACGGTGTCTGTGGGAGGAGTTGTTAATGAATTTTGTGTTGTAATTCTTTTTCCGATTCCTGAATCTGCTGTAATAAAATAATAAGTTGTGTCAGAATAAACATTTAGATTGTGATGGAATTTATTATCGGTGCTGTTATATTTCCATCGGTGCTGTGACTGACCATAGAATAAAATATAATCCGTAGAGTCAAATTTGCTGTCTCCCTGCCCGGAAACATATATAGCGTTTTCCTGTAAATCATCATATCGAAATCCTGAGTTGGCAAAAGGTAATTGCCCTCCTCCATTTCCATAAATGCGGATGTTTTGAGGATTTATTGAATTAGCATCTAATCCTAAATTCTTCAGAAAGGAATAATCCATTTTATAAATTCCATCTGCAGAAAGTGCGACTTTATACCATTTTCCATTTGCCAGAACAGAGTTTGAAGCATACGTTTTTTGAGAAGAAGAATTAATTATTGTATTGGGACTGTTATCTGGAATTACCTGCAGAGAAAATGAAACAAGCTTTTCGAAATTGCCGGTTGTTTTATTTTTTCTTATCGGAATAAACTGAATGTAAGCATAAGGTTTCTTTCTATACAAAGAAATTGTTACAACAGGATTTATTCCGTCAGAAATAAAGTTTTTCTTTTGACTATCGTAACTGGTAACGACCGTTTTCTCCGAATCACTTAACAACTGATATATTTCATTATAAATTTTGGAATCAGCAGAAACCGTATAATAAGGAAGAGCAACCCGTTCAGAATAAATAGGGAAAAAATGATTGATTAAATCATATTGCGCATTTTGGAAAGTAAGAAAAGATTGTTTGCCAAGTCCCGGCACTTCATCTGTAACTAACTTTTGCCATGAAATTATTTTTTCAGGTTTGGGTTGATTTAATGAAGCAATCCTATTGCTTTGGGCAAAAGATACAATCATTGAAAAAATAGCAAAAAATAATAAATAAGCTCTATTTTTCATAAAAACGATATAATCAAAGGTATAATATATTTTTTATAAGTTTAAGGATAAAGGTTAATTCTATTTATTCAAATTTGCCTTTTTCAATATTATTAGTACCTTTGTAGTTCAGATAAGATTAGAAATGTAGTAATTAGGTTGCATGTCGCTAACGGAGGAATGATATTAATATTTTGTAATTATTTTTGTTTTTATAAAATTATTTGACTTTTAGCTTGTTATAGGGAAAATAAACTTTATGCACTCAATGAAGAAATTACTTTCTGCTCTTTTTCTTTTGGTTTCTTGTTTTTCTTTTAAGAATGAAATCAAAGCACAGGATCCTCACTTTACCCAATTCTATGCAAATCCTATATATTTGAATCCCGCTTTTGCTGGAAGTCATCGTTGTCCCAGAATTATTTTCAATTATCGCAACCAATGGCCGAATATTACAGGAACTTTTGTTACTACCAGTTTTTCATTTGATACACGGGTTGAGGCTGTATCCGGAGGATTGGGAATTCATTTTTTAAATGACAAGGCGGGTATGGGAACCATGGGCATTACACGCTTCAGCGGAATGTATGCCTACCAACTTGCTGTTACCCGTGAATTTTCTATGGCGTTTGGATTTCAGGCAACTTACGGTCAGAAAAAACTGGATTGGTCAAAACTTACTTTTGGCGACCAGATTGATCCCAAATATGGGTTCATCTATAATACAAATGAAACCAAGAATCAGGAGGTAGTTTCCTATCCCGATTTTTCTGCTGGAGTGCTTGGTTTCAGTAAAAGATTTTACGCAGGTTTTGCAGTTTTTCATCTGGCAGAACCAGACGAAGCTTTTCTTTATTCAAATAGTCCCCTGCCAATGAAATTCACCGGTCACGCAGGCGCTGTAATTCCTCTTGATGGAAGATATGGTCAGTCAAATATTTCTCCCAATATTATTTATCAGCAGCAGCAGGATTTCAGAGAATTAAACCTGGGACTTTACCTCACCAAAGGTCCTATTGTCGGAGGTTTATGGTACAGAAATGAAGATGCTGTTGTTGCCCTTGTTGGTTTTCAGCAAGACCCTGTTAAAATGGGATATAGTTATGACATCACTGTTTCTAAATTAGGAATTGTAACAGCTGGTTCTCACGAAATATCTTTCCAGTTGCTTTTCAAATGCAGACCAAGACATAAAAAGTTCAGAACAGTAAGTTGCCCTTCCTTTTAATTCATATAAAATATTTTTAGAACTCTTACGTTAGTAGTTAATAATATAATTAGAAAGTAAATAAAAAAATAAAAATATGAAAACACTTATCAAGATTACAGGTGTAGCACTTTTAACAAGCAGTGTTGTTTTTCTTGCTTCGTGCGGCAAAGAAACCTCACCTATTACAGGATGGAATTACAACGATGCCGCCAATGGCGGGTTCGAAGTTCTTCCTTATGTAGAGCAGGAAACCGGGCCAGGTTTAGTGCTTGTTGAAGGCGGAACATTTACCATGGGGCGTGTTGAACAGGATGTCAATTACGACTGGAACACAATTCCAAAAAGAGTAACCGTTTCTTCATTTTACATTGATGAAACAGAAATCCGAAACCTTGATTATCTCGAATATCTTCATTGGCTGAGCAGGATTTATGCCGGAGATGAAACCTTTTTTGAGATTTATAAAAGAGCTCTTCCTGATACGCTCGTTTGGCGTTCACGACTTGCTTTCAATGAACCATATGTTGATTATTATCTTCGCCACCCGTCCTACCGCGATTATCCCGTTGTGGGTGTAAACTGGCTTCAGGCAAGCGATTTCTGCGTATGGCGAACTGATCGTGTAAATGAGTACATCCTCATCCGCGAAGGAATTCTTGATTGGGATCTTGGTCAAAGTTTGGCTAACAACTTTAATACCGATGCTTACTTTGCCGGAAAATATGAAGGTGTTGTAAAACAATTAATCCCTCGTCCCGATGGAACAGAAAGAAAAGTTCGCATGGAAGATGGAATTCTTTTACCTAAGTACCGCCTTCCCACCGAAGCTGAGTGGGAATTTGCTGCATACGGATTGATTGGAAATACTATAGAAGGACGAATTTTGGAAAGACGTTTATATCCATGGAATGGTCACGCAGTGCGTAATCCTAACGATAAATTTATTGGTGACTTCATGGGAAATTTTGTAATAACAGGTGGCGATTACATGGGTATTGCCGGTCGTTTAAATGACGCAGCCGATATTACAGCTCCTGTTTATTCTTATTGGCCCAATGATTACGGATTATATAACATGGCAGGCAACGTAAGCGAATGGGTGATGGACGTATACCGCCCTCTTACTTATATGGATATGGATGATTTCCGACCATTCCGTGGCAATGTTTTTCAAACAGCAATAAAGGATGAAGACGGCACTATGGTTGACCAGGGCGACTCGCTTCTTTATGATGCAGATAGCAATTTAATAAGCCGACCTGGTCTTGTAAAAATGCGCAATGTGGATATTAAGGAAAAGGAAGACCACCTTGATGAGCGCAGAAATTATAAGTACGCTGATAATATTAATTATCATGATGGCGACCACCAATCAAGTATTATGTATGATGGAGACCCTCCCGCTACAGACAGAGAAGCAAATTTTGAAATGTATCAGTATCCGGTTGATAAAACTAAATTTCCTGACCAAAACCCAAAAGAACAATATCAAATGTCGCTTGTCAATAATAAAGCACATGTGTATAAAGGAGCTTCTTGGAAGGACAGAGCCTATTGGATGGTTCCCGGCACACGCAGATTTCTGGATCAGCGCCAGGATTTCGCATGGCTTGGCTTTCGTTGTTCAATGGCACGTATAGGAAGTCCTCAGGGAATGGGCAGCAGTAAGAAAAGATAATTTTAAATAGCATATCAGGAAATCCCGCCACATTTAGTGACGGGATTTTTTGTTTCCGTACTTTTACAGCAAATGAAATTTCCCTCCATACAAGAAATTTATTCTCGTTTCAAAACAAATTCTCATATTACGACTGACAGCAGGAAAATACCTGTAGGTTCTGTTTTTTTTGCATTGAGAGGAGGGAATTTTAACGGGAACAATTTTGCTGAATCAGCTCTTCAGCAGGGATGCAGTTATGCTGTTATTGATGATGAAACAAAGTATTTCAATAATGGCAATTATATTTTAGTAAAGGATTGCCTTTTGACTTTGCAGGAACTTGCAAAATATCACCGCACTCAATTAAAAATTCCATTCATCGCCATCACAGGTAGCAATGGAAAGACCACAACTAAAGAATTAATCAAAAGTATTTTATCAGAGAAGTATAAAGTTCTTGCCACTTCCGGAAATCTTAACAATCATATCGGAGTACCGCTGACACTTCTTTCTATTACCCCTGACATTGAAATTGCAGTGATTGAAATTGGCGCGAATCACATAGGAGAAATTGCAATGCTTTGTGAAATAGCCCAGCCCGATTACGGAATAATTACCAATATCGGAAAGGCGCACATTGGCGAGTTCGGAAGTTTTGAAAACATTGTGAAAGCAAAAACAGAAATGTATGATTTTGTCGGAACAAAAAACGGAAAGTTATTTATCAATTCTGAGAATGAATTATTAATGTCAGAATCAAAAGGAATAGAAAAAATAACTTACGGAATTTTACAAAAAGATTTTTGTACATGTCAGTGTATAGATTCGAATCCATTTCTAAAAATAGAATATGAAAATGAAATAATTTCATCTCGGCTCATTGGCAAATACAATTTTGAAAATGTTGCAGCTGCGATTTGTGTAGGCAAGTATTTCGGAATAGATAATAAAAAAATTAAAGAGGCGCTTGAAACATACACTCCTTCCAATAATCGCTCACAAGTTGTAAGAACAAACAATAACACACTTATTCTTGATGCGTATAACGCAAACCCCTCCAGCATGCGTGCTGCCATTGAAAATTTTTATGAGATGAAAGAAGAAAACAAGTGGCTGATACTTGGTGATATGCTCGAACTTGGTGAATATGAAATACAAGAGCACAAAAATATTTTAAAATTGATTTATGAGAAGAAATTTCAGAATGTAATCATGGTTGGAGAAAGATTTTCTAAAGCGATGTCAAAATTAAAAATTTCTTTTTCTAACCTTTTCCTCTTTAAAAATTCAGATGAGCTTGTTTCAAAAATAAAAACCCTCCCCTTCGGGGAGGGAAAGGGAGGGGTTTCTTCCCTAATCCTGATAAAAGGTTCGCGCGGAATAAAACTCGAGAAGATTGTAGAATTTCTTTAATGACCCCGGCATGAACTCCCTGTGGTCTTGCCACAGGGATGAAATGCCGTTGCGCGAAGCGCAAAAGAGTATGTTTACTTCATGGTAGACACGAGCGAGGAGATATGGTACTGGCATCACAATGTATCGGAGTGT
>JACRAM010000070.1 GCA_016213405.1 Bacteroidota bacterium | reverse complement strand
TTCATCACCGTTCCAAAGGAACGGTAATGTTTTTCTACCTTTCTACCTATGAAATTCAAAGAACATAAACCATACAAAAATATACCATTTTTTGCATTTTATGGTATGTTTCCATACACTTTTTTCACGCTTCAACCAGTTCTTTTTCGAGCAGTTTTTCATGCGCTCTTTCAATTGTTTCGTCAAGATACGCTTGAGAAAATTTCACGTAACGATAAAACTCTTTGCTTCCGGAAGAATGTCCTGAAATTGTTCGCACTGCCTCCACATCCATGCCGAGAGAAAGCAAGGTAGTGACAGCAGTCCTGCGCATGGTGTGCGTGGTAACCAAATCGCAAAACCTGTAGTGCGTCTTCTTTTCTTTGTCTTTATAAACTATTACCACTTGTCCCCGTTTTGTTCGCCTCTTCTTATGTTCTTCCGTGAATCCTGCCGCTTCACATAGTTCCTTGATGTAGCGGTTGAGATAAACTTTATGATAATAGGGAAATATAGTGCGTTGCCTTTTCCTTCTTATGTATTTCATCAAAATGTCAACGGCATAGGGAGGCAATTTTATGCCGGTGAATGTTTGTGTTTTTTGTGACTGCACATTAAGATACCACTTATCGTTCCTGCGTTCAATGGCGGAGGGAGAAATTTTCATGAGGTCTGAAACCCGGAGTCCAACAGTACAGCCAAATACAAAAATGTCTTTGATTATTTTTAATCGTCTCGGTAGTTTTTCTTCCAGTCCTTTTGAAGTAATCAGGTGATTGAGCCGTTCGGGGGAAAGGACAACAATTTGTATCTGTTCGCTACGCCCGACAAATAATTTCTGAAACCCGCCCGTGTTGATCAGATATTTGATATTTATGAAATTGAAAAATGCCCTCAGTAATTTCATTCTTGATCCGACATAATTGTCGTAATTATCAAGGTCATCGTATAGGTAATCGACAAACTTCTTATAAAATTTTTCCCAATAATTTTTTTCTGTTTGCAGTTCCCGGGCATGAAGTTTATGCGTTGAGCGGATTCGCAGCGGAAAGTTTTTTTGAACGCTGAAATCATTTAACAGTTTGCGAAGCCCCGTATAATTTTCTATCGTGCTGGGCAATATTATCTCACCGTTTTTCTGCATGCGCTTTCCGCGCTTGCAGTCGCTGATGAATTTATCAAGCAGATGGAGAGAATCGTATTCCTTTACTTGTTTGCCCATAGGTGATTTATTCAAACGAAATTAAGAAAATAAGTATAGCCATTTAACTACTTGCCTATTACAATAACTTAAAATAATCGTACAAAAAAATTAATCCCATGATTTCCCCGCGGTTCTCCGCAATCCTCCATAATCCTCCGGAATCATCTCGCAAAAAAGACAACTCTCTCTGAATCATTCCGCAATCGTGCTGTAATAACGTCTTATTGATTTTGCGTTATCCAATATTGCTATGATTTTTTTCATAATTCCATTACTGCTGCATGACTATCGCATGGCTACTGCATTACTTCCCCATGACTATTACATCACTATCCCATTAGTTTTCGTCCCGCATCGCAACACATCGCGTTGCATCGCAATCCATCGTGATTGAATCGCAGAGCTATCCCAATCAAATCGCATTGCTTCTCAAAGTATTTTATTGCCTGAAATTGCCATGCAACGCTTGCATCCCTGTTTTATCTTAATCTTCCCACACATGATTTCCTTGAGCGCATAGGGAAAGGGCTTATTTTACAGGAAAATATCTTAAACAATTTTTAGGGAAACAAAAAAGAGGTAGGTTTGTAATCATAAACTAACAACTCTTGAAAGGCGAAAACTATATACTTGTAATTGCTATTGATAAATACATTGATAGTTCATTCCTTTCTTTAAACAACGCAAAACTTGATGCTAAAAAATTAATAGATATACTTGTGTCTAAATATGGTTATAAAACAATAAAAAAACCATTATTTGATAATGAAGCAAACAGAAGCAGTATCATTGAAGCATTGAATGAACTTACGTTTTCTTTAAAGGAAAATGATAGCATTATTATTTATTTCGCTGGACATGGTACAATTCATCCAAAGACCAATAAAGGTTATTGGATTCCTTATGATGCAAAATATACAGTTGGAGATTATATTCTAAATTCCTCAGTTAAAGATTACATAGAAGGAATTGACGCAAAACATGTTCTATTAATTTCTGATTCTTGTTTTTCTGGAACTTTTTTAACACAAACTCGTGAAATTGGAAATGAAAATCAATTTTCTAAGTTGGAAGAATCTAAATCAAGGTGGTTGTTAGCCTCTGGTAGAGAAGAAAAAGTATCTGATGGACATCCTGGCGTAGGAAGCCCATTTGCAAATTCTTTGATAGAATGTTTGGTAGGGAATAAGAAAAAAAATCTTTTATTTTCTGAAATATCAAATTACGTATTACTTAATATAGATAAAAATGCAAATCAGCAACCAATAGTTGCTCACCTTGATGGTGTCGGGCATGAAGGCGGACAAATGATTTTTAGATTAAAAGAAGAAAATAACCAAAGGAATAAAACAAACAGAAGTTGGGAAGAAAGTTTTAAGTTATTCTGTGATGCTAAAGAAACCCGACCAGAATGGCCATTTATTTCTAAAGGAAATCCTGAAACTAAATCATTAGGAATATGGTGTCAAGGGGAAAGAGATAAAAAACGCAAAGACAAACTTATTCCTGAAAGAGAACAACGATTACTTGATGCGGGATTTATTTTTGACCCTCACGCAGAGAAGTTTTACATAGGACTTGGGAAGTTTCTTGCTTTTATGCATAAAACTGGATTGAATGATGTTCCAGCAAAGTTGTATAAATACTATAGAAGTGAAAATGCTTGGCACAGGGTTCAGCAAAAATGGTATCAAAAAGCGCCATGCGATTTAAGCAATCCCAAAGCGTATCCCCTTTATAGATATAAAATATTAGTTAAGGAAGGGATTCCATTAGAAGTAGAAAGTAATGAAGATGCCTGGAATCAGTTTCAAATTGACCTTGTAAAATTTTATGAAACTCACGAAAGATTTTTGGCTATTCCTTCACAGGTTTCTAAAGATCCATTCATTGCGGAATTGGGAAATAAATTAAATGATTACATGGTAAGTTGGAAAAGAAATGAATTGAGTATTGATAAAATTAAATTCATAGAGCAATTTGTTGATATAAATTATGGATTGAATCGGGATAAGAGAAATTTTCAAAAGGACTTGAATGCTTGGCTTGAAATGAAAAATATATATCCCAATAAAAAACCTAAAAGGCAAGAAAGAGTAAAATATAAAAAGGTTTTAGATTGGGAAGCAACGCAGAAAAATAGATTTGACGGTTTTCCTGAATGGAAAAAAGAGTTACTAGTAAAACATAATCTTATTCTAAAAAATAGCCACTCTCAACAAGCATTACCCTTATAGTAATCAGCCCCCGTCCGCGCTAAGTTGCTTTGCAGGAGTAAAAACAAAAAACAAACAACAATGAAAAAAGCAACTATTACTTTTATGAAGCATAGTTTACCCCTCTGGTTCAGGATTTGCAATCTCGACTAACAGCACGCAAAGACAATGAAAAAACTTTTTCTTATCTCGACAGCAATTTTCGCACTGACAGTTAAGCATAATTTGACCGCTCAAAATTGCAGTTGCGCAGACAACTTTATTTGGCTTAAACAAACAATTGAAAAAAATGACGCAGGGTTTCAATATGTAATAGATAAAAAAGGAGAAGAAGAATATAAAAAGCACAATGAAATTTTTTCAGAAAAAGTAAAATCCATCCAAGCCAAAGAAGAATGTGCGGAAACACTTTCAAATTGGTTAAAGTTTATCAGGTCTGGACACATAGGAATATGGGTAAATGCTGATGAAAACAAAAAAGAAAATAGCAATGACAATCCGGATAAAAACAAAAAACTTTTTCAAAATTGGGAAACCTTTTCTTATGAAGACAAAGAATTCAATTCATACTTAACATCAATTAAAAAACCAAGTTTGGAAGGAATTTGGATTAATCCGCAATACACAATAGGAATTAGGAAAATTAAAGATGAATATATAGGTTTCATAATTAAAGGAGATAATATTTATTGGAGCAAGGAGCAGGTAAAATTAAAAATAAGGGAAGAAAACGGGAAACAAATTGCTACTTATTATATGAAAGACCACTCTGCAAAAAAATTTGATGATGTTGAGTTACTTGGAAATAATTTTCTTCAAATCGGATTTAACTCTTTCAAAAGAGTTACGCCAGCTTTTCCATCCGACAAAAAACTTGAAATGTATTTCAAATTTATTTCAACAGATGTTCCGCTCTTTGAAAAACTATCAGACAAAACAGCAATATTGCGTATTCCCTCATTTGAAGGTTCAGAAAAAAAACTTATTGATAGCGTCATTGACGCAAACAAAAACATAATCACAAAGACAGAAAATTTAATAATTGATTTGAGAGACAATGGTGGAGGAAGTGATGGCAGTTATGAAAAAATAACACCTTTCATTTATACAAACCCAATCAGGACAATAGGTGCTGAATTTCTATCAACCACGTTGAACAATCAACGAATGAAGGAATTTACGAATGATCCTGACTTTTCAGAAGAAGATAAAAAATGGGCAAAAGAATCGTTGGAGAAATTAAATCAACACATCGGAGAATTTGTAACACTCGACAGCTCTTCGGTTGATATAGAAAAATTTGACTCTGTTTACATCTATCCTAAAAATGTTGGAATAATTATTAATGAAAATAACGGAAGCACGACAGAGCAGTTTCTTTTGTCAGCCAAACAAAGCAAGAAAGTAAAACTATTCGGGACAACAACAAGAGGAGTTCTTGATATTTCAAATATGTATTTAATCAACTCTCCTTGCAATGACTTAAAATTAGGTTACAGTTTATCAAGAAGCAAACGAATTCCCGACATGACAATTGACGATAAAGGTATTCAACCCGACTACTACATTGACAAGACAATTTCCAAATATGACTGGATTGATTTCGTAAATAAAATATTGAGCAATGAATAAATAAATAGACAATCTTTTTCTCTTACTTCCACAAACATTTAACAAAACATGAAGCATAAAAAATTTATTTTCCCTTTTATTATTTCAGTAGTCCTGCTCATTTCATTTGCGTATACTTTTACTTCCGAATACACTGCTACAAAACACCTCCGCTGAAAATTAAAAACTACAATTCTCCCAAATGTCGCAACGTACACAGTAGAAGTAACCGATTTAATGGCGCTCGAAAATATTCCCGGGGCAAAATCAAAAGATAAAGCGTATGAAAATAAATATCATGCGGATGAAATACAAGTGAAAAATCAGAAATTAAAAGAAGGAGACATAGTAACAATAAAAGAATGTTGGATTCATTTAGTGGGTAGCGAATCCGATAACGATTACCACATTCAAATCAGCGGAAACAAAACCAATACCACCCAATGTCTCGTCATAGAAATACCTCCGAAATCAAGTGACAAAAAATTGTCAAGTAAATTCAAAGAGTTGCGGAAAAAACTAGAAAAGCATCATACAGATAAATTGCTTTCTCAGCCCTTGCGCGTTTCCGTTACCGGGCAATTCTTTTTCGATGACGACCATGTGGAAAAAACAAATGCCGGTGGCGGAAGAGGAAAAGACGGAATGAAAGCAACCAATTTATGGGAGGTTCATCCGGTAACTGATTTGAGCATTTTTCCATAAAATAATTTTCTTCCATTCGTAGTTCGGAAAAAATTAGTATTTCAGAGGGTACAAAACATTTGCATCATTTTTGCGTTATACCTTTACCTCCCTCTCCTTTGGGAGAGGGTAAGGGGTGAGGTCATGAGCGAAGAAACCACAAATAATCAGGAAGAAAAACAACCCAATCCATGGGAAGATTATACAAAGGAGGAAATTGAAAAAAATAAATTTCAGGAAAAGATTTACAGCGAAACCGTAAAGTGGCTTGAGAGCGATGAAAAGATTCAGGAGTATTTCAAAAACTTTCAATCCTCTTCCATTCAAACATTCATTCACGGATATGCTACGCAAAAATCCCGCTGGCTATCAAACAAACCGGCAAATGAAAAATATCTCCAGAATATTTCTGTAGAGTATCACGAAAAGGCGCTTAAATGTCTCGAAATAATTCAGCAGAAAAAACTTTTCGATAAACAATGCGAATGGCGGGCGGAGCAGTTCACGCATCCTTCCATAGAAATTTCAGATGATTTTTCTGTATGGGAACACAATGTTCTCAATTGCCCGCTCATCGAACCAATTTCTCAAAACGATATTGATTTCTTCAATGAGTATCTTCTTTCCGAGCGCGAACAGGAATTAGCATGGCTCGCCAACTGGCAGGATTACGACCGCTATAAAGATTCATTCGAGCATGGCGGAGAAGACGATGATTTTCCGCAGTGGTATAATTATCACGATTTCAAAAAAGGCAAAACTTCCCCACTGCTTCTGCCCGATATCCGCGGAGAGAAAGAAAAACATTATCGGTCAATCGGTCTTGCGGAACAGCGCAGGAAAAGAGAAGAAGAATTGAAAAACAATCCGCCTGCTCCAAAACCATTGCCTTACTTATGGTCAGGAGAAAAGGAAATGACAGCGTTCATGAAAGAGTTTGAAAAAGATAAATCCGTTTTCCGGGCTTACAAAATCTACAACATGACGTACCAAAAAGATATGGATGATGCAAATGAAGAAGAAGCCGCTTTATTGGAACGGGTTGACGATGCAATATATCACCTGAAAGATTGTTACGAGCAGTTTCCCGTTTTCGGGCTTCATTCCGATTGGAAGAGCGCCCTCATTGCAACTGCCAAGCATTGGGTGGATGTTCAAACATCGCGCGCGCTTCCCATTGTGTACGATGAATATCTTTTCCGTCAGCAATGCGGAATCGCCCATCCCCTCATGGAAGAACAAATTAAATCTTACACTTACTTCGCAAATCTGGTAAAAGAACAAATCCTCCTCGGAAGAGAACTCAGCGGAATGCCCAAAGATTTTAATTTCTAGTCTTCTGATAAATTATTTTTCTTCTCTGCATATAAGAAAATATTAATTACACTAATGTTTTTGTTTATTGCCATTACTGCTGAAAGAACTTCTTCATCTTTTCCAAAAAACGAAATACTATCAGAACGATATGATAAATAATTAGTGTTCATTGATGCACAAACAGCACGAAATGATTCAACCAACTATTGCTTTGAAATGGAAGAAGTATTAGATGAAGCGTAACTATTGCATCACTACCGCATAACTATCACATTACTTTTTGTCTCACATAGCAACGCATCGCATTGCATCGCAATCTAACTTAATCGCATCGCAGAGGCATCCTAATCAAATCGCATCGCTTCCTAAAGTATTTTATTGCCTGAAATCTCTTCAGAACGCTTGCAATCGTTGAGAATTTGGAAAGCATCTCATTCCCGTGTCGCAACTTTGCAGCCGTTAAATGCCGTTAAATGACTTTGGACTCTCTTTATTTACGATGCGCGGAATGTTTTCATGTTGGAGGAAATATTTTGACTTTAGAATCCTTAACGTGCCGGAAGTGGAAGTCATTTCTATATGTTTTTTTTCTTTGTTTTTGAATTAATGAGCATGTAAAAAATTTCCGACATGTCCAAATTTTATTGCTGAAACTTATCGGCTCATTTCAGAGAGAAAGCAGACAAACTTCCTATTAAAAATTTGGGCTGCTGAAAGAATATCCCGAAGTTCAAAGCAAAAAATAAGGAGATGAAAACACCGAAATTGTATAGTGAATTTGCCGATTCCAATATTGAAAGTGAAAGAAGCAATGAAGGCGCTTGGGATAAAAGATGCAAGAACCTTCGAAGCATGGTGCGTAAAGCATACTGTAACAATTTTCAACGATATAGGAGGCAAATATATTTACGAAGAGGAATTTTATTTCAAAATCATGAAACCAATCATTGAAGAGATGAAAAAGAAATATCCTGATTGGCACGAAAGGTTTTTTGCAGAAGAACTTATAGGAGAAAATCCAACAATAAATCATTCCGCTGTAAATACAAAATCAAAAAAATACCTTCCGCAGGGAAAAAACGAAACAATGTATTTGAATAAACTTTTGGAAATAGCAACTAAAAAATAAACACTATGGTAAAACCTCTTTACATTCCGCCAAAAAAAAGTTACAGGGGATTAACAGTCTTCTGCACAAAATGCAATACCAATGTTGCAGAAACGTGCAGAGACAATGGCAAACCCATTCAGCGTTGCCCGTTTGCTGATAAGCATCGCTTCAAAATCTACATTCATATTCCCGGTACGAAAAACAAACGAGTTACCAAAATCTTTGACACACGAAATCTTGATGAAGCAATTTCACTGGCAATTCAATTCAGGAAGGAAATGGAGGAAAATAATTTTACTGAAACATACTCTCCAAAAATCAGTAATCAAAATAAATCCCAACAAGTAAGAAAAATTCAAATTCAAAAAGAGAATAATAACCAACCGCAACTTTTATTGCAAGTTCAATCAAGATATCTCGGATTCCTTTCAGGAGATAAAGAAATTTGTCCTTCGTATATGTTTCGTCCGCGCAGTAAAGAACATTTGGATGATATCAGAAGAGGGATGGAATGCTTGCTTGTAGCATTGAAGGAAGCAGGTTACCCGGTTGCTGAATTAAAGATTACAGATATAGACAAGCATGCAGTGGGGGTATTTTACGACTACATGCAAAAGAAAGAACTATCAGGCAGAACCATCAATAAATATCTCGGCTACTTTACAACAATGTATAAATGGCTGATTACACAGGAGAGATACAATATTCAAAATATATTCGAAGGAGTAAGAAGGTCTCCTGTAAAAGCAATGGATGTGGAGTCAATCACCGAAGAAGAACTGGAAAAAATATTGGAAGCAGTTAACGATAAAGAATTGGGAAAAGAAAAACTCAGCACCGGAGAAATAAAATCACTTTGGAAACCCTGGCTCAGAGATGCAATTCTTCTTTCCATCTACAGCGGAAGACGAGCCGCTGAAATATTTCACTTGAAATTTTCTTCTATCATCGAAGAAAAAGGAGAAATGACTTTCATAAAATCCGAAGACATAAAAGTCAACAAAATCAAAAATCTTCAAGGAGATTCTAAAAAATATGTTTCAATCCCAATTACTACTGAACTGAAAGAACTTTTATTGAGGTTGGGCTATCGTGAAAACAAGAAAACAGAAAAATATATTATTGCTGATTCTGAAAAAATGAAACGCGACACTATGGCAAGGCATTTATGGAGAGCATTCGGGCATTATGCAAAGCAAATCGGAATCAATAAAACTTTCAAATCCCTCCGTAAAACGCACGCCAGCGCGCTTGCTGCAAGAATTGGCGCGGAGAACGCAAGAATTATCACCGGGCACAGTGGTTTAAAGGTTTTAGAGGAACACTACTTCGATAAAAAAGTGATTGGAAAAGTTGCGCAGGATTTCAGCGTATTCGGAAAGGCATCCTGAAATTTCCCCACTCCATTCCCCACTTGCCACCCCACTTGGTGTCCGTTTCAAAGGCGGGATTAATGCCCTTTAAAAGGAAAAAACGCTCGGCTTCCTGCTATGAAAACCGAGCGTCTGCCTCTTTGTGGCACCTCCCGGATTTGAACCGGGGACACACGGATTTTCAGTCCTGTTTTGCTATTTAATTCCTTAATATTTTTTTAAAACTCGTTACAAAAGTAAACATTTCACTGCAAAAGTCGACAAAATCGCACCTAAAAATAGCACCTAAACGATGCCAAAAAAACTTTTTCAAAAAATATAATCTAATAGCGCAACTACAAAGATTGGCGCGAGGTCATCAAGCGTGGAAGGGAATTGAATTGGGAGCCGGCCGATTTGGATTTTTAATATTTAACTCTGACAAAACGGCGCCTTAAAAATACTCATCTTATCTTTTTTTATTTTTGATTCCAAATTTTAATTTTCTTATTCCTGAGTTTGGTTAATTCTATCATTGTAGGGATATCTTTGTGGAATACTTCTTTAATAATTGTGTCGTTTGTTTTTAATAGACCTTTTTCTTCAAGCTCGCTAATTTTACATCGTGCAAAACTATCTATGTTATTGCCATTATTTGCATAGTACATAAAATCCTCAAGGTCCCATGCTTCATAATAATTAGGTTCGCACTCTAAAGCTCTGTTTTTAGATTTAAATGCCTCTCCATCATTACCCATTTCGAAATATGCTTGTGCTTTCAATTGATGTATAAGTGCGAAGTTCGGTTTATATTTCTCTGCAATATTTAAAAACTCTATCGCCTTAGGTTGTTTTTCCAAATACCGCATCAACTCTGCTAATTGAATCGAATCAATTACAACGTTATCTGAAGATTGCGTTATTCTTTTCTCATTTTCTTTCAAAGATTTTTTAATGATTTTTATAGCAGCACCTATCTTCTCTTTTCTAATTGCAGATTTTATTTCTTTAATTCTTAATTTTTCTTTTTCCTGATTTTCGATTTTTGCACGAAGATATTCTTCTAAAACTTTTCTAATAACAGCTCGCTCTTTTTTAACTAAACGAGATGTTTTAAAATGTATTGGATGAGATTCTTTTCTCTTTGTAAAATAATCTTCATAAGTCCGATATCCGAACAATAAATCATTTAATTCTTTATTTATCGCCTTTTGTTTTTCAATATTTAATTTGTGTAAGGGTATTTCGTCTGGGAATTTTCTTTCGCTATTACTGCTAAGAAATTCACCCCATGTATAATTCTTTTCTAAAATTCCACACGCTCTATCTAATATATTATTACTTAATCTTTGGTCTTGTTTCCAGAATGCATAAAAATCCCTTTCCCCATACATCTTTTTTATTAATTCTTCTTTTTCATTTTTGGAAAGTGCAGTAGAAGAATATTCCATTTTCAAGCATATTAATCTCTTAAGTAATTCTATATGGAAAGTTTTATATGCCATAGGTTACTGTGCAAAGATACAACTCGCTGATAAATCCAAATTTTTAGTTTGACAATTTTCTGTCAAAAATTGTCAACCCCATGTCAAGATGTTGAGTGAGATTTGGTATATGAGAAAGAAGTTTCTATGGACGAAAAAAACCCGTGCTATAAACACGGGCCGTCAAAGGAATTTCTCCTTCAACTCCAACGTAAATCACCTACGTTGTAACGGTTATATAGCATGAAAGTAAATTTTAGTCAAGCATATTAACCTTACTCCTGCCGTGATTGCGTTGGTGCAAAACAGCACTAATGCAAAATCTTCTTCATAGAATAAATTCCTCCCGCAAGGAAGCCCACATAGCAGTAGATAGAATTTTTGACAACTTAGAAAAGGATCTATCGGGAGATTCGCTTACTGATTTTTATAATCCTGATTTGCCCACATCAAAATTTGAATGGCTGAAAAGTAAAATTATCTTAAAAATATTTTTTGATTTGCTTTTTCAAAATCATTTACTAAGATGCGAATTTGAAACCTTCAAATCGCATTTTGAAGAAGGAATAAAAATTACAAAGCATATAATATGGTATGGCAATGCAAATGAACTCGTTTACTTGCTTCATCGACTATATGACGAAGGAATAATTCTGAAACCCTCTTTCCCAAATAAACGTATTCAAGAACATTTTCTCAACCAATCTAGGCGTGAGATTTCCCTTGAATGTTTGCGTTCTTCCCTTAATAAGGGTGTACGAAAAGCGGAAAGATTAATTATGCTTGATGGGATAGTTGTAGTCCTTTTGAATCACTCCAATAAAAGTTGACGTTGGTTTATGGTCACCAGCCGTTAACCTGCCGTAACCACTTCCTGAAACCGTCAAACTACATTTACAATAAAATTCTTCATAATGGAAAAACTTACAGGCACAGACATCGGAAGCGGATTTTATTATTCTTCCCGCACTCGCCATCTTAATATAAATAAAATTCTCCGAGAACATTATCAGAATTGCAAAGAGAAAAATAATTTTTGCTCGAAACTATTATTAAAAATAAAAAAAGCAGTAAATGGAAATCATAGGAACAAATAAACTGAAAGAAATCTCCGGCTACTCCGACCTCCGAAGCATCCGAAAATGGGTCGAAGAATTAGGTGCGGAGTTGCACCACATTGGCAAAAATTATTTCGTGAATAAGGCGGAATTCGAGTCGGCTGTAAATAACAGGTACAGCAGAAATAAAAACGTAATCACTAAACAAGTGAAGCAATGTTATACACCGAAAAGTGACTGCGAAAAAGAATTTTTGGCCGACTTGACTCAAACTATTACCAAGTTATGATGGCGTTCCTTATTATAATGACACTTCTTATGGAAACAAATCCATTATATCTTCTCCCCAAACAGCGGGTAAAAGGGTTGACCGTGTATTGCAGGCATTGCAGCCAGAATGTCTCTGACCTGTGTAAAGAAACAGGCAAGCATCTTCAAAAATGCAAATACAGCAATAGACATTTTTTTAAGGTTTATGTCTACGTGGAAGGTTCCGTGAAAAGACGGGTGAAATTTCTGAAAACCAGAAATCCTAAAGAAGCAATGTTAGAAGCATTGCAGTTTGCAAAGCAGGTTAAGGAAAATAATATTCCTGAAAAAGTTGAAAAGGGAAAGAATTCCAAACCTGAAATTCCTAACAGCAAGCCAGTTTTGTTATCTCATCTCAGCGCACGTTACATTGCTTTTCTAAAAGGGGACGCAACTCTTTTTCCAGAGGTGATGCTGAGACAAAGGAGCAAGGCACACATTAACGATGTGAAATGGGTAATAAAGCAATTCGCCATCTGCCTGACAAAATACGGATACAATTTTAATGAACTAAAACCGGAGGATATTGGGATACAGGACATAAACCTGTTTTACAAATATCTTCTGGAAGAGCGTAAACTTTCGAACAGAACCTTTAATAAATCCATGACCTTGCTCTCAGGATTCTACAAGTTCCTTTATAAGGTAGAAGGCGTTAAGGTCGAAAATATATTCGGCACAATCCCACACAAAGCATTAAACACCGAAGAAAAAATAAATGTTCCATCTCAAAAGCAGGTTGAAGAAATAATGGAGAAGATGAAAGACAAAATTATGGGAAGAGTTAAGGTGGGGAAGGAGCATAAGGACTTATATCGCGAATGGATGCCTGACTTGGTAAAACTAGCCGCATATACAGGAAGACGAAACGAAGAGTTAGTTCAGATGAAATTCTCGGATATTAAGTGCGACAACAACGGAAATCTGTACATCAAATCTCCAGACATTAAAGTAAACCGCATTCGGAATTTAAGCGGTGACAAAATGAAGTTTGTTTCTGTGCCTGTTACTTCCGAACTGTATGACTTGCTTTTAAAATTAGGTTATGAGAAGCACATAGACAGTGACAGGTTTTTAATCGCTAATGACGAAAAAATGAAACGCGAATCCATGAAGCATTTTATCAGTAGAAGTTTTTCTCACTACGCACGCCAGATTAAACCCGAACAACCCATCACTTTGAAGTCATTGAGGAAACTTTACATCACTCAACTGTCAAAATTTTTAGGTGCGGAGCAGGCGCGGCAAATCACGGGGCATTCCAGTACGCGCATTATGCAGACAAATTACATTGACTCGAAAGTGCTTGCTGCTGCCGCGAAGGATTTTAAAGTGTTTGATAAGAATGAAAATAACACTCAACAGCGCGAAGATGACTTGCAGAAAATGCGGGAACAAAAAATGAACGATAAACAACTATCGATTGCCCGATAATAATGTCATACACCTACATATATATACGGAAACATTCAAATCATAATACAAACAATTAAAACCAAATCACAATGGAAACGCAAAACAAACAAACCCAAAAACAGCGCAGCCCTTTCGCTTATTCCAAACTGCTATTCATCGAATACACTTCCTGGGATTCAAAAAGGGGGCAGCATTTCATGTCAGCCGTTTTAAAAGACAAGGACAAAAAACAGCATGTCATCGCTCGTTTCCATTTGGCAAAAGATGAAAATGGAAAAGCGATTTACACAGTGAAAGACCCTGACGGCAACGAAATTCTTGTGGGAAACAATTTGATTAAGCTAAAGCAAGACGTTAAAGCCATTGCCAGAGAAATGTCCAAAGCTCCTGCTATTCAACCTGAGCAGGACATTCCGGTAATCCCGCAGGAAAAATCTTCTCCTGAAAAACAGCAACAGACAACTTCAGACAGGGAAGAGGAACTCGGTTCTATTAGAGAAAAAACATATTCACGTTCACACGACAAGAGTATTAACAGGTAATTCTAAACACTAACCGCCCCGCGGGACTAAACTCCTGCGGGCATAAAAATTATTCAAATGAAAGCGCTTATTCCACTCACAACACATGCTTCCTCCCACGCTCTCAAAGAAGAGCTTGAAAAGCATATTCAACAGGGCGATCTTGGTTTAAAAGAACTGACACGCAAGTATGGTAAACAATTCGGAGCAAGAAATCTTCCGGCACCGGGGGATAAACTTCTGCCGTTTACAGAAGAAATAAAACATGGCTACGAAGCGCTCCACGCAGAATGCCAGCAAAAAGCCCAACCCGCTACACACTATCCACAAGCCAAAATAGAGAGCGATTGGGCAACAGGCAAGGATAAATATTATGATGCGGAAATACAAAAACGGGCAGAACTGAATGGTAGAGACGAAATGGAACTGGAAGGGTATGACCCCGGCAGCATTGCCATCCGCATACGAATGGCAATCATTTCAACATTGATTATTTTTATCGGGGAGGTTGTTTTCAACACGAAAGCTTTTCAGGTGGCGGGCGAAAGCATGCTCTTTGCTTTTGTCATTTCTATTTCAGTATCGTTTGCAGTATTCGTTCTCGCGCACATCGCACCTCTCTTGTACAAATCGGCAAAAAATAAACGACAGCGGGTTGCTGTTGTTGCGGGTTCATTGGTCGCAGTCACGGCTTTATTCAGCGTGTTGGCGGTGTTTCGTTCCAAACTGCTCGAGAATCACGATGTGTCTGTTTCTCCCGTGTATTTTGTAATCATTAATCTCTTTTTCTTTCTTGTCTCGGCTCTTCTATCCTTCTACATCTTTCCGGCATGGGAGGAAATAAAAATCAACAAGGAGAAACTCTTAAAGCACAGGGACATAGAAAAGAGAAAAAAGGAGATAGAAGTTTTCAAAAATATGAAAGAAGAACTCAAGGACGCGATGGTGCATAAAGTTAAACACCATTTGGATGTTCCATTCCTCACCGAATACTCGGCAGAACTGATCAAAAAGAAATACAAAGAAACCATCGGACTATTTAAAGGAACGAATCTCAGTTACCGCACTGACGGGCAGGTCCCGCAATCTTTTCACGATGAGATTCCTGAACTTGTTCTTTCGAATGTAGACGCAACATCCACCATCAATAAAAATAAAGGGCAATGAAAATCATTATCACACTTATATTGGCTGCGGCAATAATATTTCTTGCCGCCCGCGCATTGACAAAAACTACCATCACAGAAGTGACGCTGATGAAAGACATCACCGATGCGCACCTTTCCCAACCGTATCCTGAAGACGTACTCCGATTATATGATTTGAAAAAAGACAAATGGAGCGGAAGCGTGTTTCGGTTTATAAATATCAGCGATGTAAATTACAACAACGTATCGCAGACAAGCATTGAATCCGCCAGCCAATGGCTTTCAAACGATTTCGAGAGAGATGAGGAAGTAAAACAATTTGTCGGGAGTATTAAACGGATTCTTACAGACACCATGAATGAAAAAATCGGGCGTAACCGTTCCTCTGTGTTTGTGCCTGTTGCTCATGAACTCAAACGATTGAATGAATCAAAAGCAGACAGAAAAATTTTGCTTTTGTACAGCGACCTGATGGAAAACTCGGAAGAATTATCCTTTTATAAATCCGAAAAGTTGATCCTGCTGAAAAAGAATCCGCAATTTTTCCGCGACTATTTTGACAAGCAGGCGAAATTAGATTCTCTTACAGGGATTGAAATACATATAGTGTATCAACCGAAGGATACGAAGGAAAATCAAGAGTTTATTGTGGTGTCAGAGTTCTACAAGGTTTTTTTGGAAAGCAAAGGAGCGAAGGTGGAAATCAGCGCAAACCTTGTGTATGAATAAAATGAAATAGAAATAAAAAAAAGGAATAACGATGAAAGAAGAATCTCCTTTCTGGAATGCGCTATGCTGGATAGTTAAATTCATAACAAAGATTTTTTTGTGGTGTGCATACGGTTTTCTGCGCATTGTTGAAATCATTTTCGGTCAAATAGCAAAATGGTTAAAGGACATTATCAGTTAAGCATAAATGCAAAATGAAACTTTTTGAAATATTCATATCTGTTTTAGAAGAAACATTAAAACTCCTCTTTGAGGTATTAGAAGGAATTTTTTCCGCTTCGAAGAAGAAAGGGTATAACGCGAGTTTTGCTTTTGCCTCATCTGTTCTTGGAAGATGGGAAAAGGGGTATTGTCTTGCGGGTAATGGCAGGAATTTATCTGTCAAGGATTCTTACCAGAATGCATTAATTATTGGTGGAACCGGAACAGGCAAATCCTCCGTCACCCTGATTCCTTCGCTATATACCATGTCTGGTTCGTTCATAACCCATGATCCTTCCGGGGAACTATTTTTAAAATCTGCCGGATACCTGAAAGAAAAAAAATACGAAGTGAAGCGTTTGAACTTCGCCAACCCTTCCGTTTCCTGCGGATATAATCCTTTGCATCGGGCGAACTCTTCGAGTGAGATTCAAAAAATTTCTTCCATGCTCGTGCAAAATTCTTTGAATAACGGGAATGGAAACTCATCGGAAAATTTTTGGAATACGCAAGCGGTCGCTTTAATTGCAATGATGATTACAATTTTAAAAACACAGGAAAGGCAGTATCAAAATCTTTTTAATGTGCGCCATCTTTTGAATAGCTTGGGAAGCAATCCTAAAGCAATAGACAAACTATTCAGCCGATGTGCTGATGAAAAACTTTTTTCAGAGTATAAATCTTTTCTTGCTTACGATGAGCGCGTTGTTTCAGGAGTAATAGCCAGTTGTAAAGCAGCGTTGCAGATTTTTTCGGATGAAGCCGTGGCAAAAGTTACCTGCCATGATAATCTCGACATGGAAGCATTCAGGAAAAGGCCGACTGTTTTATACATAAATAATTCAGTGGCTGATCAGCGGTATTACGCAGTGCTTACGAGTATTTTCTTCGAGCAGTTCTTTGCATACATACTCTCAAGATTTCCCGGTCAAGGCGAACAGGACATATGGTTTTTAATTGACGAAGCCAGTTCGCTGAAATTGCCGACAATATCACTGGCAGTTGCGAATGTCCGCAAGCACAGGGCGGGAATCCTTCTCGCCATCCAGGACTTTAACCAGTTAATACATAACTATAGAAAATACGAAGCGGATGCCATCAGAAGCAACTGCTTTGCTAAAATGTATTTCACAGGACAAAATCTGGAAACTGCAAGGGATTTGGAGCAAATCCTCGGACGCTTCGAGTATGAAGATGATAAGAAAAGAAAAATAACCAGGGAATTAATGACGAGGGATGAAATTCGGACTATGAAAATCAACCGCGCTTTGCTCGTCTGCGGACATCATCCTCCCATCCTTGCCCGCCTTAAACCCTACTATGAATCGCGCCTATTTCGTTTATACAGCGAATTACCGCCCCCTGTGCTACCCAACTACCTGCCGGATACGCTGCCCTCATTAACGCTGAATGATAACTAAACCTCACCACAGCAGGACACGAAAAAACACAAGCCTCTGGGCGTATCTCGACTCAATTGGCATTCTTGAAAATGGAACTGATGAGGAAATAAAAAAAGCGAAGAGAGAATACAAGAAGAAATATATTTTTCAGTACAAGCGCAATCAGCGTTCTTCTCATGCGGAGTTTTCCATTTTGCTTTCAAAACGAAACGGGGAATATGGAAAAGTAAAATCAGCGGCTGAAAATCATAAGATGACAATGACAGCTTTTCTGAAAGCATCCGCATTTGCTTATCTTAATAAGCAATACCTCGTTCCAGACAAACAACAAGTTGCGAGGATAGAGCAATTCCTTATTCAAATCTCAAATGAAATTCAACGAATAGCGAGAAGAGAAAAGGATAAAAGGTATGAGCAGGTGCAACAACTTGTCTTTGTTATTCAAAAAGAAATTTCCGAAACATTGCGAAATCCACCCTGTGCAAAAGAAATAATAAATCCATGATTGTAAAAATATTATCGCGCAAAAAACCGGACTTCAAAAAACTGCTTGAGTATATGATGAATGATAAAGAACGGTTGTTCGATGAAGAAGGAAAGGGTTTTGTCATTACACATAATCTCTATCGAAACTCAGTTGGTGAGTGGGTGGAGCAATACAAGGAAAATGAAATACACAGAATCAATAAGAGAAAAAATGCTGTTTATCTCACACATGAGATTCTTTCCTGGCATAAAGATGACACTGCGAAAATTTCGCTTGGGGCAATGGAAGATATGGCGCGTGAGTATATCGAATTGCGAAATCCTAACGGATTATATATCGGTATCCCGCACACTGATAAAGAACATTACCATGTTCATTTTGCCGTCTCCGCGCTGGAATTTCACAATGGAAAAACCATGCGTCTCAGTAAAAAAGAATTTGCCCTGCTGAAAAAACGAATCCAGCAGTACCAGCAGGATAAATACCCGGAACTAAGCAAATCGGTAGTGCAGCACGGCAGTGGTAAAAAAAAATTTCAGACCGCGAATGGCAGATGAAAAACCGAACGGGGAGGGCGAGCGAAAAAGAAATTTTAATACAAAAAATTAATACTTGCCTTGCAAAAGTAAAATCTTCGGAAGATTTTTTAAAACTGCTGAAGGAAAATAATCTCAGACCTTACGAGCGGGGAGGAAAGTTGACGGGAGTGTGGTATGAAAACAGGAAATACAGGTTTAAACGATTGGGCATTGATGGGATTGGGAAAATGATTTCTAGAGAAAAGGGGTTAGAAAATATAAGAGAAAAAAATAAAAAGAAAACAAGAGAAATAACAAGATAACCCGGGTTCAATACTTAAAATCAAAAATCGTTTTCAACGGAACATCTAACCCTTTAGAAATTTTGTATAGGGTATTTGCAGTTATATTCTCTCCGTGTTTTGCAATCTTTACAAGATTGGACTTTTCAATATCGCACCTATACGACATCTCCTGAAAAGAAATTTTTTTCTCTTTTCGGATACGGTCAATATTCTTTCCAAGTGCTTTAAGAAACTTGTCATTTTCCTGCATATTTAAAATACGGACTATTTCATAAAGTAATCGGTGGCACATATACCACCGATTGAAAAAATGTTTATTTTTGTAATAAACAAACATATGGGAAGCATGAAAACAACAACTTTATTTCCCGCGCTTCCCCTGTTCCTTTTTATCGGATTACTGCTTAGCTGCACTCCCACGCAATTTATAGACATCCGCACCAATCCTCCGCAGGCAAATGTTTTTATTGACAACAAATACAAGGGAATATCACCTCGAAAGGATACAATTAAATTCAAAGGCGGAAAAACATCGGCATATATTCAAATTACAAAAGACGGATATGTGGATACTACTTTCTATACAAGATTTAATCGGAAAAAGGATTTTCGAAAAACAAACCGAAGTTTTTTTATCAAGTTAAAACCAAAAGATGTCATCACGATTGAACTCGTATCCTTTGAACCCATTGCGGGAAGCGCGGGAGTAAAATTAAATAAGGTAATCACAAAATCATTGGCATATCTTGAACCTCTTGAAAGATCGCCTACGGTGAAAAGCGTTCAGCGGATAACAAGCAATGAGGAAATGACCTTACAAATTGGCGCTCCCGTTATTTCTCCAACTGATGTTCACCTCATTTATTACATCTATACCAAAGACGAACAGGGAACTTTTCACAGCAATATCTGGAAGCAGGATGTTGGTTCTCCTTCAAGAACGAAAATAACCAACGGAAATAAACTCGATTTATTCCCGGCTTTTTCTCCGGGAGGCAAGTACATTTATTTTTCTTCCAACCGCATAAGCCAGAATCCAAATGTTTATAAAATCAACGCGCTGGGAGGCGGGGGCATTACAAGCATTACCAACACACAAGCGGAAGATTACGCTTTGTCAGTTTCTCCACTAGGAAACTTAGTTGCCTATACTTCAAATCCGCCAACGGCAAGCGAACCGCAAGTGTGGACGATAACTGAAACTGGCAACCTGCCCACTCAACTGAAAGAAGGACAAAATCCGGAAGTATCACCTGATGGACAAACAATTTTATTTCTGAAAGAGGATAAAAAATCTCTTATTCAAAGAGGAAGCAAATCAATTCATCCCAAGCAAATCTGGACAATGAAATTAGACGGCACAAACGAAACGCAGTTTTCTCAAAACTCAACTTACGATATCATCCAAGCCAAATGGTCGCCCGATGGAAAATGGATCGTGTTTTCTTCGGATGAGGGGAAAGATTTAAGAGGCAACAATAATTTTGATATATGGATGATGCGCAGCGATGCAACCGATAAAACACAACTTACTACAAATGGCTCATGGGACGATAGCCCTGCATGGAGTTATGACGGAAAGTACATCTACTTTCGTTCAAACCGCGGAGGGAATTGGAATCTCTGGAGGTTTGAGCCGATTATTGAATGAACTGCATGAAATGAAAGCAATAAATAAAATATTTTTTGTTGGAATGATGCTTCATCCTTTATTCATAAAAGCGCGGGATATTCCAGTTGCCCCTCCGCTTCCGCCACCAGTACAAGAAGAAATGAAAGACACTGCAAATAATATTTTTGAGAAAAAAACTTTTCTTGGATTAGGGCCAATAATATCAATTTCAAATTTTGGACACGAAGAAAACAGAACGGGCGCTAATTTGAAATTTGATGCCGATATAACTCATAGAGCAAATATAGGTTTTCGTGCATCATTCCAAATGATAAGCAAAAAAAGAGATGAATCTTATCAAATGGGATATGAAAAATACCATTATGATTTTAAAGGTGGATATATGCTTAATGTGATGCCCGCTACTGTTCTTTATGGTAAAAACAGTTCACAAGATGAAAGAGTGGGGTTTTATATATCTGTTGCCTGTGGTTACTCACATCGCAAAGCATCAGAAAATTTTGAATACACTTTAATAGATGCGCTCACTGGAGATATAGTTGATTATGCAAAATATACGATGGTTTCTAAAATAAATAGTTTCTCGGGCCAACTAATACTTGGTGGAGAAATAAATCTGGGGCAAGGAAGGATTTATTTTGATTCTGGTTTATTAATTCCGATTTATGGAAGAGGCGAGTCCAAATATTATGACGTGACAGAGGCATCGTTTATAAAATTGGGGGATTGGCAGGATAGAAACTTTTCTGGCGGATACGGTGATGTTTTATTCAATATCGGATACCAGTTTTATTTATAATAAGAACGAATGAAATCATTTAAACATTTTTTGCTTGCAACATCATTTCCTCTATTTCTTTCATCCTGCGGAGTGCATCAAGCGGTGATTACAAACGTAGCCGCTACTAATACAAATGTAGAACTCAGTAAAAAGAATTTTAAAGTTACGGATAAAGTTGCGGGGACTTCTTCCGCAGTTTATGTTTTCGGCATAGGGGGAATTTCGAACAAAGCTCTTATTGAACGAGCCAAATTAAATATGTTCAGCAATGCAAATCTTATAGGCAGTTCAAAAGCATTGATTAACTTATCCATTGAAACCCATTTCACTTATGTATATCTGTTTTTCTTCAAAAAGACAATTACAGTAAGCGGATATGTAATTGAGTTTACAGAATAAAATTCAAACCATGAAACTCAACATGATCATATTTGTCTTGCTCTGCTTGTATGTTTTGCAGGTCTCGTCAACCTACAGAAAATTTTCAGAATCAGAAACAAAGGGAAAAGTTATGACCAAAGAAACATCTACTCCTGCGAATACGCGCACAAATCAGCCGGAGACTTTGAAGAAAACAACAACCGCGTATGGAGTGAAAGGGAAGTGAATTCATTTCACCAATAATCTTGCCCAAGGCATAAAAAATATTTTTCATAATACTTTGTTTTGTATTACGATAATTCTACATTTGTCCTATCCTTATGAAAAACCAATTTTACATTTATATGAAATTAAATTTTAATTAACGGTTTTTTCTTACTCTCTTTAGCGGGCGGAGAAAGAAGAAATCAAAATGTTTAACCAGTTCTGACTGTAAATGTCAGGACATAAAAAAATTGAACATGAAAAATATCTTCTCCTTCGTCATTGCCATCTTCTTCTCTCATAATTTTATTCTGGCGCAAACTGTCACGCTCTCAGAACCATTAAATTCTTTTAGTATTTTATCAGGCACATCGGTCACTGCAGATAGTGCCACCAACGTGAAAGGAACCGTTGGCGCGATAGGAACAGTTGACTCTACTATAAGACCGAAAGACACCACTTTGCAGGGAAGCATTTGCGTTACGCAGCGTGCGCTCGACAGTTTTAATATAGTGCGCAGCCGCCTTGATTCGGCTCAGCCCGCGCAAACTGTGAACGCTGTTACGTTGAGCAATACTACGCTTACAGCGGGGGTGCGTAATTTCAGTTCCTCCCTTTCCTTAAACGGAACCATCACCTTAACGGGCGACAGCGCCTCTATATTTATTTTTAATGTTACGGGCAAACTCACTTTTGACGCGGGCTCGCAACTGATATTAATCGGAGGCGTGAAAGCCGAAAATGTTTTTTTCAATGTTGATTCATCGGTTGCCGTGAAAGACAGCGCGGTGATTTGCGGAAACATTCTGGCAAATGGAACGATCTGCTGCTCGAAGGATATATCAGCAAAAGATGCGCGGCTGATGAGCGCGGACAGCGTTTGCCTTGTTAACTCCCGCGATACGATTGGAACAACGCCCGATAAACAATTGATTTTATTCGGCAGCACCTGCGGATGCGCGATTGATTTAGGACGAGGCGATACCTGCATGAATAATATTACGATGAGCGACAGCGTGATGTGGTTCAGGTTTGTGGCGGATTCAGTACACATGAAAATAACCGCCCAAAAGAACAATGGAAACATTGATTCTATAAAGGTATTTTCAGGAACATGTAATGGACTTCAACTTTTTGCGAGTGCAAGCGCAAATAATGGAGGTGTGCAAGGAGACACTACAGTATTAGAACTTAACGCTTCTGGATTCACAAAAGGCAATAATTATTTTCTTAAAATAACTGGTGCGACAAACAACATAAATGTATGTGTGTTTGTCTTGCCGCCATATACCTGCAGTTCTTCGAGTGTGCATAACTGTAATTCCATTAATAATTACATTAAAAACGGAGATTTTGAATCGGGAACTGTTCCAACGGCTGCCAATGGTATAGGAAATTCTTATGCTGAATGCTGGATAGCTGATTATACAACAGGTACTTGCAATTTACAGGGCACTAACTCTCCCGACTTATTTGATATCCTTTCACCACTTGGTAGTTATACGTTGGGTTGCGCTGGACAACAGGGAGTTAGTATTCCATTTAATTTTGCCAGCAATGGACAAGTAAATGTAAATTCTACTCCTAATTCTCTGACTAATGTTACAGGAAGGAGATACGCTTCACTATACGAAGGCGCTGACCGTGAACAGATGAGTGCAGA
This sequence comes from Bacteroidota bacterium, assembly GCA_016213405.1. Classification (NCBI taxonomy): domain Bacteria; kingdom Pseudomonadati; phylum Bacteroidota; species Bacteroidota bacterium. Next base: position 4,515 of record JACRAM010000070.1, on the reverse strand, counting down.
ACTATTACCTCTTTCACCCCTTGAATATTATTTAGAATTTTATGCAGCGCCAATGGTGTGTGGAAACATAGTCCCTGCTATTTGTATGCAATTAATTTCTTCTTCAACTGGCGCTTCTATACCCTTAGGAAGCATTTCCCCTTCTATTGCTCCAATTGGAATTTGGACGCGATATTCTCTTTGTGTAGATTTAACTGCATATTCACAATCAACTTTATCAACTATTGACAGATTTGCTGTTATGCGTTCTTCATCCCCAAGTAAAAGAATGGCATTTGATGACTTTGCTTTATATAATATGAATGATTTGGCTAATGCGGGAACAGATGTAACGCTTGCATGTAATGGATACTGCACAACATTAGGTCCTACATGCACCCCTGTTTTTGGCGGAATATATTACTGGGCTCCGGGAGGACAAACTACTCCTTCAATAACTGTTTGTCCAACTGTTACTACAGTTTATACTTTAACATTTACTGACCCATCCGGAACCGGAAGTTGCTCGGCATCTGACCATGTAACGGTTACGGTTAATCCGACACCAACGGTTACGATTACAACAAACAACCAAACTATTTGCTTAGGACAAAACGCAACGCTTACAGCAAGCGGGGGAGTAGTATATTATTGGAACACCGGAGCAACAACTTCTGCTATCATTGTTTCCCCTTCTTCAACAACTTCTTATTCTGTTCAAGTTGCAAATTCAAGCGGATGCACTGCAATCGCTTCGGTAACTGTTTTTGTAAATCTTACTCCAAATGCCAATGCCGGAGCTGACCAAACTATTTGCAGTAGTTCATGTGCAACATTAACTGCTACGGGCGGTGGAACTTATTCGTGGTCTCCCACAGGACAAACTACACCTTCAATAACTGTTTGCCCAACCACCATCACTAATTATTCTGTTACAGCAACAAGCGTGAATGGATGCTCTGCAACTGATATAGTAACTGTATTTGTAAAACCATTGCCGATAATAAATGTCGGAAGCAACAAAACAGTTTGCAGCGGAAAGTGCGCAACGCTTGCAGCGGCAAGCAGCGCGGGCAATTACGCATGGTCTCCTGCAACGGGATTAAGTTGTACGAATTGTTCTAATCCGCAAGCGTGTCCAACGGCAACTACAACTTATACTGTTACAACAACAGGTGCAAACGGCTGCACGGCAAGTGCAACGGTAGCTGTCACCGTAAATCCGAATCCCGTTGCCAATGCAGGACCCGATGTAACTCGCTGCATAGGTCAGGCATGCCCTACGTTTAGCGGAAGCGGTGGCGGAACCTATTTGTGGTCGCCTGCAACGGGATTGAGTTGTACGAATTGTTCTAACCCTCAAGCGTGCTCAACAATTACTACTACTTACACGCTCACTGTTACAAATAATTTTGGCTGCACGAACACGGATGCAGTAAATGTAAGCGTAGGAACAACTCCTACTGTCCCAGTCATAGTCGGTAATCCGAATGATTGCTCTCAGCCGAGTTCTACTTATTCAGTAACTCCTGTTGCCGGTGTTTCATATAGCTGGGCGGTTAGTGGAGGCACTATTGTGCCACCCGCTACAGGAACAAGCGTTTCGGTGAATTGGAATCTTAGTACTGCTTCATCGTCAGTTTGTCCATCCACTTGTAAAACAGGTTCTATTACTGTAACAGCAAGTAATGGAGTGTGCAGTTCAACAGGAACTATGCTGGTGTTTTCATGTTGCAAAATATACGCAGGTATTTCATTGTTTGATGCAAGCAATACATCTGTGCTTGCAGTGGCATCCACCTATTCAGTGTTTGGTTCTGGACCTCCTTTTACTGTAAACAACCTTCCATTTACTATCAATGGAACATTTACTGTTAATGCTAATATTAATTTCATCAATTGCCAGATTAACATAAGCCCGGATTCAAAAATCGTAATTAATCCGGGGGCATCGTTAACGCTTACCAGTTCCGGTTCTGGTCCAACTGACCAAACCATTTTAAGAGCAGGCACTTGTTGCTCGGTGATGTGGGATGGCATTTATATTTCAGGCAGCACCGCTCACCTGATTACCAACTCCACCGGACTTATGCAAACCACTATTCAGGATGCGAAGAATGCTGTTGTATCGAACAATGGAGGAGATTATCAGATTAGAAATACGCTGCTGCAACGAAATAATATTGACATGGTGGTGAATACTTATTCGGTAACGCACACAGGCACCATAAAGAAAAGCAAATTAATCGGCACCCCTCCCTTACTGTCTTACATCGTAAACAGCCAGTGCAAGTCGGCTTTACCGAGAACCAATATTGGCGTTCAGATAAATAAAGTTGCAGGAATAAATGTTGGCGTTGCAACTCCGGGCAACACAAATACTTTTGATAACATGGATTATGGTATTTACGCTACTGCTTCAAGAATATTTGTGTACAACAACACATTTCAAAACATTAACACTACAAATGTTTTCGGAAATCCTCCTGATGGCATCAGCGTTTATGCGGTGGGCGGTAAATTTTTACCTCCTGCTCCTCCTATGGGCGTTACAGTGGGTGGCATCGGTTTGATGGCAAATACTTTTACCAGCACTAATCCAAGCACTAATTGCGGATTTGGAGTGGTGGTGCAAAACTTCATGCCTAACATTTCCATACTGCGTAATACATTTCAGAATAACGTATATATAGGCGCGGGAGTAGTAACCTGTCCGAACAGCATGATTGATATTTCTGCAAACACTTTTAATAATACTACTTGCGCTGCTCCGCTTGCGTATGCAATAAGGTGTACGGATGTGTTTAACGCCAGCGCTACTATTTTAAACAATACAATTAATCAGCCCTGCACCACAGTTACCAGCGCCACTACAGGAATATATGTTGCCAATGGAGTAATTCCAAACATGAATCTTACCATACAGGATAATGTCATTGCCAACCAGCGCACAGGAATATGGATGATAAATGTTTCTGGTCCGGTAACTGCAATGCCATTAGCTGTTACAAATACAATTACGATTTCCAAGCAAGCATCTTTTTATACTGCGGCAACTCCTCATTACGGAATTCGTTTGCAGGGTTGCAGCAATGTGAAAGTGAAGCAAAATACAATTACACAAAATGCTGTCCCTGTGGTAACTCCAACATTTGCAATGACAAAAACATTGCTCGGCATCAATGTAGAAAATAGTTTGGGTTGTATTGTTGGCAGCTACAACACCATAACAAAATTTGGTTCAGGCGGATACATATTTGGAATGTGCAACCCTAGTACCTTGGCTTGCAACAATCTTAATTCTTGCTACTACGGTTTTAATTTTGATGGACCTGGTCCCGGTTTTTCCGCAGCAGTGGGCGACCAGATACGAGATGCCACTTTCCCTTTTAATCCAAGACCCACTGCCAATGTGTGGACAGGAAGCATTAGTTCTGATTTGGGTGGTAATATCAAGCCGATAATATGGTGGTTTGATAATGCGCCTCTACCTACATCTGGTGGCATGCAACTTGGTAGTTTATTTGGAGCTGGGAATACTGCTACTTTAACAACCAACAATGATATTTGTGTTCAGTTCAAAGTTCCTGCTCAGGCGCAGCGCGGCATGTTAAGAAGAATTGTAGCGCAGCAGAATAATTATGTTTCTCTCATAGCGCAGAATTTAACTCTTGAACACAAATACGCATTAAAAACACTGAGAGAAAATCCACAGTGGATGCATCAGAATAATCCTGACGATACACTGTTCCAGAATTTTTATGCAAAGATGATGGCTTCCAACCTTGGCAAATTAGGGCTCATCAATGATACCATTGCAAACGGGCATATCAATGACGCAATAAACATTAACAATACAATTATTGATACCAATGCGCTGGATGCGAACAGCAAAACTGTAAACAGGATTTATCTCAACACATGGGCGCAGGGAATACTTGAGTTTAGTTCTGCCGACTCTGCTGCACTTCTAACCATTGCCTTGCAAGAACCACTTGAGTTTGGAGACGCAGTTTACAGCGCGAGAGTTATGCTTGGAATAGACCCTGCTAATTCAGGCAGCCGAATAGAATTTAATGAAGAAAATTACAGCGTTGCTAATAACATGGGCAATACTGTATTTAGTAAAGTATATCCGAATCCCAATAATGGTTCAATGCAAATAGAATACGAGTTGGGCAAGGGTAAAAATGGGCAAATGATAATTTATGATGCAATAGGCAATAAAATAAGAGCGTATATCTTAACTGAAGGAAGTCATACACTCTCTATCAGCGATGCAGTATTACAAAACGGAATATATATTTATGAAATAAAAGTAACTGGTGAAGTATTTACTATTGATAAAATAATCGTTATAAAATAGAGAATGCGCTCCGAAAGTTCGGAGAGCATTTTATTGTGCGCCATCCATGTTCTTTTACTATAGGGTGCAAGTCCCGAACACACGTTGATAACGCGAAGTGTTAGCTGAAAGCAAGTGCAATGTTGCGAGGCATTGTGCGGAGGAAGCCGAAGGCAAAAGCAAGTGATAAC